>NZ_JBFUEY010000020.1:191274-241861 GCF_056403715.1 Mesorhizobium sp. P2_F5
GGCGCCGGCATCGGCGCCGACGACAATGCCTACCGAGCCGCTGGCGCCACGATCGCCAAGACGGCCGCCGACGTGTTTGCCAAGTCGGACATGATCGTCAAGGTCAAGGAACCGCAGCCCAATGAATGGGCGCAGTTGCGCGACGGCCAGATCCTCTACACCTATCTGCACCTGGCTCCGGATCCGGAACAGACCAAGGGCTTGCTCGCCTCCGGCGTCACTGCGATTGCCTATGAAACCGTGACCGACGACCGTGGCGGCCTGCCGCTCCTAGCGCCGATGTCGGAAGTCGCCGGTCGCCTGTCGATCCAGGCCGGCGCCACCGCGTTGCAGAAGGCCAATGGCGGCCGCGGCGTGCTGCTCGGCGGCGTGCCCGGCGTGCTGCCGGGCAAGGTCACCGTGCTCGGCGGCGGCGTCGTCGGCCTGCATGCCGCCCGCATGGCGGTCGGCCTCGGCGCCGATGTCACCATCATCGACCGCTCGATCCCGCGTCTGCGCCAGCTCGACGACCTCTTTACTGGCCGCGTCCACACCCGCTACTCCACTGTCGAGGCGCTTGAGGAGGAATGCTTCTCCGCCGACATCGTCGTCGGCGCCGTGCTCATCCCCGGTGCTGCGGCACCCAAGCTGGTGACCCGTGAAATGCTGTCGGGCATGAAGAAGGGCTCGGTGCTGGTCGACGTCGCCATCGACCAGGGTGGCTGCTTCGAGACCTCGCATGCCACCACCCATGCGGAGCCGACCTATGAGGTCGACGGCGTCATCCATTACTGCGTCGCCAACATGCCCGGCGCCGTGCCGGTGACATCGGCGCACGCGCTCAACAACGCGACGCTGCATTATGGCCTGCAGCTGGCCGACAAGGGCCTGAAGGCGCTGGTCGACGACCACCATTTGCGCAACGGTCTCAATGTCCACAAGGGCAAGATCACCAATCGCGCCGTCGCCGAAGCGCTCGGCTATGAGCTGGTCGAACCCAAGGCGGTCCTGGCCGCCTGATCTGACTTAAGCATTTGCCTCCCTCACCCGCCGGTTGTACCGGCGGGTTTTTTCTTTGCGTGGAACAACGCCGACAACAAAAAAGCGGAGCCAAAGCCCCGCTTCCTCTGATGTCGAGATTCCCGCCGGTTCATCCGCGGTCGGCAAATCCATCGACACTCGTCTTTTAACGTATGAATGCGACGGGAGTACGACAGCTCACCGGCAATCGGCGCGCCGCCACGCCGGCGCCAATCGCGAGCGCTGTGTGAAGCGCTTCACATCAGGCATTCAAAAAACATGCGCAGACAGGGATGCCAGCTTGACGGCTCGAGCCGTCACACGGTTCCCAACTGCCCGCCAGACCACCGGCGGGCATCTTTTTGTCAGACGCGCTCGATGCGGCACTGATAGCAATTGTTGCGCGCCGAGCGGACATGGACATAGGCGATGTCGTCACGCTCAAACAGCGTCTCCGCCCGCGCCGCGATGGCGCCCGTCAGAATGACGCCGCCACTGCCATAGACGATGCGATCATCCGCGCCATAGCCGCGCACGATATAGTCGCTGCTCTCCAGCATTTCGGGCAACATCTCGACCTCGGCTGCGTATTCGCATTCGTCAGCATGCAGGAAGATCGGTCCGGTTTCCGCGTAGGGCTGCAGCTTAGGAAACGGCCGGTAGGCCAGGATCAGATAGCCATCGCCGCCAGCGACATTTTTCAGGCAATGCCGGCACGGCACGCCGTCGCCGTCGGAAATCTTGCGCTCGGGCGTCAGCCCATAGGCGTCCGGACCGCCGCGCTGCAGCGCTCTCACATCTTCCGTCGGCAAGGCTTTGAACTGAATGGTCATGGCTGAATCTCCGGTGTCGTTGACCGGAAAATATGCCGCCACGCAGGTGCCTCCCACCCGATTCCTGCCAAGGCTGTGAGACCGTCAGCAGCCCGGCCATTTCAAGCCGGACTGCTGAAGCATTGTTTTAGAAACCTGTCCTGGTCAGCGGATGAAATCGTCGAAGCGGCGCAGCGTCACCCGGCGGTTGCGCCAGTTTTCATCCTGGGTCCGCACCAGCAGGAATTCCTCGCCATAACCGACGGTCTCCAGCGCATGGCCCGGCACGCCGAATTCGCGCACCAAAGTGCGCTTCAGCGAGGCGGCGCGCTGCTCCGACAGGATCTGATTCGACTGGAACGAGCCGACCGCATCCGTATGCCCCTCGATCAGCACGCGGGCGCCGCGATCGCGGCGCAGAATGCGCTCCAGCGCATCGGCGATGTTCTCGATCTTGCCGTACTGCGAACTCGAAATGGCCGCCGAGCCGAAGGCGAAATTGATCGACTGGATGTCAATCGAACGCGCCTGACGCCTCAGATCCGGCCGCCGCTTGAATTCGCGGATGGTGACGCGCTGGTTGGGGCGCAATTTCACCCGCGGCGCCGCGTCGAGTTGGCGCTCGATCGTTGCCGCCGACGGCGTGGTCGCCTGCGCGGCGGCCACTGTCGGCATGACAACGCTCGGCATGGCAAGTGCAGCAATCAGCGCTGCGGCAAATGTACGTCGGCTCAGCATGTCTTTCTCCTTGGCAATGGTCGCATCAGTGTTGACGCCACCATCGCAAAGGCAGTCTGAAGCGCCGATGAACAGCTGGTTCAGCCTTCAGGAGGGTCACGGCCGCATGACGCTGGCCGAGCGCTCGGCAAACGGCAGCGGATGCACGGTCTCCTTCTTCTGCGCCACCGGCGCAAAGCCGAGCTTCTGGTAGAGCGGCAAGGCGGCCGGATGGTCGAGCGTGCAGGTCTGCACCGTCACCCGCTTCGGCCCGTACGACCAGGCGGCGGCGATCGCCGCGCCCAGGAACCAGCGGCCTATGCCTTGCCCCGTCGCATGCTCCATCATGCCGAAATAGGCGAGCTCGACCTCCTCAGGCAGATGCGGCTTGAGGTCGAAGAACCCAGCCGGCGCGCCGTCGAGATAAAGCACCCTGATGTCGCGGTCCTCGCGGTGGATGCCGGCGGCAAGCTCGTCATCGTCCAGCCGCAGCACATTGACCCAGTGCCATTTGCGCCCCACCCGATCCATCAGATAGCGGTAGAAGTGCAGCGGAATGTCCTTGGTCTTCAACAGCGCGATCTGCTTGTTGTAGGGCACGGGCGGCGAATAGGCCGGCGGCACGTGCATTTCCAGAAACGTGACTGTGACCTCGATGTCGTCCAGCGCGCCGTTTTCCATCGCCATCATTCCTTGCCCGTTGCAACGGGCGTATCGGGAAGTCCGCCCCATTCCGTCCATGAGCCGTCGTAGAGCCGGTTGTCGGTGTGGCCGAGCGTCTCCAGCGCCAGCGTGATGACAGCCGCAGTGATGCCGGAGCCGCAAGAGGTGACGACGGGTTTCGACAGATCGATGCCGGCATCTTCAACGGCTTTGCGCAACTGGTCCTTCGACAGCAGCGCGCCATCTTGCGACAGCGCCGAATAAGGCACATTGCGCGCGCCAGGCATGTGGCCAGAGCGGACACCCGCGCGGGGCTCTGGCTCGGCTCCGGTGAAGCGGCCCGCACCTCGGGCGTCCGCTATCTGGCTCTCCTTGGTTTCGACGATGCGGCGCATGTCAGCGAGGCTGGCGACACGGGCGGCGTCGAAATCGGCATGAAACACGTTCGGCGCGATCTTCGTCGGTTCCGCCGTCACCGGCCGGCCCGCCGCCTTCCAGCGGTCGAAGCCGCCGTCCAAGACATAGACCTGGAACACACCCATGACGCGGAACATCCACCAGGCGCGCGGCGCCGAAAAGAAACCCGGACCGTCATAGACGACAATGGTGTCGTCGGCTGAAATGCCCATGGTGCCGACATATTGCGCGAAATGCTGTGGCGAGGGCAGCGTATGCGGCAGCTTGGCATCCGGGTCCGAGGCCGCATCGTGGTCGAAGAAGCGCGCGCCGGGAATATGCGCCGCCTCATACTCGGCGCGCGCGTCGCGCTTCTGTGCCGGCAGGTACCAGGACGCATCGACAATCGTCAGGCCAGGCTCGCCAAGACGGCTCTGCAACCAGTCCGCATCGACGGTGAAAGGGCTGTCATCGGCCATTGCAGTTCTCCCGGTTCGTCCTTGGCAGCATGCCAATTCCAATTGTTTTCGCATTTTATGGCGAGTACGGATTGATGGTTATGATCTGGGGTGGGTGGGGTCAATAATCCTGGCATGAGCAATCTTCTGTTTTCCCGTGTCCCCAGCAATCCGCTTTCGCTTGGGCTTGTTTGCAACTTCATTGCGCACTATCCACCGTTCGACCGTTACGAGTTCGGCCTGATGGTGAAGACGCTGCGCTATCAGTTGGACCAGCAAACCCACATGATCGGGTCGATAGACGACGCCATCGTCGCCTATGTCGGCTGGATCCAGACCAGCCGCGAGATAGCGGAGGCCTGGGCAACGAATGGCGGCCCGCTCAACCCCTTTCCCGGCGGCGATGCCACCGCGGTGACGGTGCTGGCGACGCGGTCTTCGTCCCACATCCTGCCGATGATCAAAGAAGCCAAGCGCATCAACCTGGACAAATCGGTATTCTGGAAGCGCGACTTCATCGACAACCGCGGCTCGGTCAAGCGTGCCGTCCGCAAGCGTGACGTCTGATGGATACGGCCGGCTCCACCGAAGCGCTGACGCAAGAGATCCTCATCCGGCTGGACGACCGCTATGCCGCGATGTTCGTGCGCATCTGGCAGCCCGCCGGCACCCCGCGCGCAACCGTGTTCTGCCTGCATGGCTTTACCGGCAACGGTGCCGACTTTGATTACCTCGCCACCTTCCTGTGCCGTAACGGCTTCCTGGTGATCTGCCCCGACCTGTTGGGGCGCGGACGAAGCGCTTATCTGGGCGCCGGTTACGACATCAATGTCTATTCCAAATGCCTGCGCGCGCTCGGCGAGTTCGCCGGCTCGGAAAACCACTTCATTGGCACGTCGTGGGGCGGCACGATTTTGCTGCTGTTTCTGCAGATGACCCGCTCCAAGGCCGCTAGAATCGTTCTCAACGACGTACCCATGCTAGGCGGGCCAAAAGTCGACGCGATGAGACACGAAGTCATCAGAGAAAGTACGCTTGCATTCGAAACCCGCGCAGCGGCCAAGGACTATCTAAGCGCCACCAAGGCCGTTACAGGCCCTGTCGAGGACACAGTGTTCAATCGCTATGTCGAGAACAGGATCGCAGCGGGCCCCAATGGCTTCCGGCTCGCCTATGACCCGGCCACGACGGGAAATTTCGCCGCCCTGACCGGCCGCGAATACGATCTGTTCCCAATCGCTGCCCGGATCGACGCCCGCATCCTGCTGATGTACGGCCGTGGCAGCCAGGTCATTGACCGGCAAGCCATCGACCGCACGCGGCTGACACGGCCTGATCTATGGCTTGTCGACAATATCGACGCGGGCGATCCTCCATCATTGATGACGCTGGACCAGGCCCTGCTCATACTGGGGTTCCTGTCTGCTGTCTGAAAACTTGGCGTGTCGTGGTGGGGCTGGTTCCGGAAATGCATTTCGACGATCTATACAGCGAATATATCGCCGCGACCTATGATCGCCAAAGCTCTGCCGAAAACCCAGCCAAAATCCTGATTTGCACGACTCCGCGAACGGCGGGCCATTCCTATTGTCAGGTCTTGCAGCAGTTGGGTCTGGGAATACCCACGGAGTATTTTCAGTGGCAGTATGCCTTGCCGCTGATGAGACGGTGGTCGGCCGACGACAACATGGACCTTGAAAAGCTCAATCAGCAGGCGCCCGCCTATGGTAGCCGTCTCCTGGCAAAAAGGGCTCAGAACGGCGTATTCGCCGCCAAGATCTTCTTCGAAAACCTGCCATTCGCGCGCAATTCAATCGGCGATGATGACGGCAACTCGTTCTATGTCTTTCTCTCCAGGAGAAACAAGATCGATCAGACCATAAGCCTGCTCTCCATGCTGCATACGGGACAGCCGTTCGACAGCCAGGAGACACTGGCTGGAGTTCCCATGGTGACAACTCTGAGCGAAAAGGTTGTCAAGGATGTCGCGCTGCACATTCTCGATAGCGAAATCAGGTGGAAAAATTATCTGAACACTGTTGATCGCCGCAGAGTGGCCCACGTCTGCTATGAGGACTTTGTCGCGAACCAGCAAGAAAACGCTTCCGCCACAATGAGCAACTGGTTCCCGGGCTTCGAGCTGAAATCAAAGGCCATATCGACAAGCACGCGCTATGCGCATGATGTCGAGTTCAAGACCATGATCAAAAGGCAATTTGGGGACTACCTCCGCCGGTTCTGGCAGGACCATATCTGACCTGGCGTTTCATCGGCGCGAAACACTGACGGAAGACCCCTGCGCTGGGCGCAATGCGAGCGCATAGTCGAACCGAATCACATCGTCGGTACGGCTGAAAGCGAACTGCCGCACAATGGCGAGGACCGCCTCCCTGACTTCCAGCCGGCCGAGACGCGCGCCACCGCACATGCGCGGTCCGGTAAGGAAGGGAATAAACGCCCGTCGATCAAAGCTGTTCTCGAGGAATTCCCTGCGGCTGGCGTCGAAGACATGCGGGTTTGACCAGAAAGCCGGATTCTGGTGCACGCCGACGATCGATACCATGATCAGTTGCCCAGCATAGAGGTTCTGGCCGTCGAGAACCGTATCGGCGCCGACTTCCCGGGTCAGAAACGGTATCGGGGGGAAATAACGCATCGTCTCGTTGATCATGCAATCGGTGTACGGCGTCTGCGCATCGCCCGAGAGAACCTCTGCATGAATACGCTCCTGCACCTGCTGGTTCGCCCCCAGTCGGTCGACCACCCAAAGCGCGGTGGTCACCGTTGTCTCGACGCCAGCGAAGAAGTTCATGACGAACTCCTCCGCCGGCGAGAAGCCTTCGACATCGCGGGCCTCGCGTTCAAAGCGATCCATCTCTGCGGCAGATCTGGGATCCGCCGTCAGCAGCGATGCGAAATCGGCGACCACCGTGCGAGCATCCTGGATGGCGTTCCCACGTTCGGCGGTCGTCGGGGTCACCCAGGAATAATATTGGAGACGCCTCAGTACGTCGCGGACCCTGTCGAGCAGCAACAGGGTCGCCGCCCTGTCGGGAACAAGGCCGAAAGCCCGGTAAAATATCGTCATCGACGCGGCGAACAACGCTTGCTGGATGGCTGGCAGCGTAGCGTCGCTACTGGACAGACAGGCGGCGAAGATTTCCGCCACGGGATGCTGCTGCGCTGGCCTGGCGGCCGCCAGATAAATATCCTGGGTGATGGCGCGCCGGACGGACCAGTCCTCATCATTGGTGTTGAATCGGCTGAAACCCAGGGCCGAGATCAGGGAGAAGTTCTTTCGGAAGAGTTCCGGCGCCTTGACGATGACGTCGACGGCCTCGGGATTGTCGAAGACAGTCAGATTGCCGAGGTCTCGGGCTCTCCCGTTCGGCCCCACCTGCCCGCTCTGGGCGAAAAGCGCATAGACAAGGTTGTTGAGCACGCTTTCGATTTGCGCTGGATTGTCCACCAAACCCCCTGTCAGCCGCGGCTCGGTCAGCCCCAGCGCGACGCTTACCACATCTATCCAACGGCGCTACCGGGCGCCGTGGCAAAGCTGCAACATCACCCGGTAAAATTGTTGGCCGGACTTGCTGCAATGTACCGTTAGGGTATGTGTGTAATGTTAGATTTCGGGGCAAAGTTTTGGGCGGGGATCAAGTAATGCGGGCTAGGGCACCGGGTAAACTATTGGCGACTGTCGCGGCATCCGCCGCTTCGGTGACTTCGGTGGGCGTGATTGCGGCGCATGCAGAGGATGCGAAGGCAACAGACCAGTCGGTCATCGATTCACGCGTCAAAATCGCCTTCGAGGGCGCGTTCTTTCAAAACAACGTCCATGAGGGCGACAAGACCGGCGGCACCGACAAGCTTGGAAATAGCAACGGTGACTTCTCAGCTTCGATCGCGCTGACCAAGCAGATTTCGCCGGACATGGACTGGCGCCTTGCAGGTGCGTTTCACTTGGGCAAGAACCGTTCCTGGGAAGAAAGTGGCCAGATACCACAAGGCTTTTTGACCATAGGCTACGGCGACGACTACAGTTTCCAGGCGTTCGATTTCGACGTCGGCAAGCACGTCAAGGTTCAGGCCGCCGATATCCGCTTCTTTGGCGGTCTGCGCCTGGTGCATTCGGATGAAAGAGTTGTTGCTTCCGAAACCTTCAACCCGGACGATCCAGCCGACAAGGGCGGCACCGTCGACAAGATAGGATCGTCGGAATATTGGGGCATTGGCCCGCGTGTCGGCGCCGAGGCATACTACCCGCTGAACGAAACCTGGGGGCTGACAGGCGCTGTTTCCGGCTCCGTCATGTGGGGCCGCCGTGAAAACCGCGCCGGATTCAACTACGACTTCACAACGGGTGAGCAGGGCTCTGTCCCGTTGGGGAGCGAGTCCGAGAACCAGACAGTGACAAATCTCGACGCCTCGGCCGGCCTGAGCTGGATGCCTCTCGAAGGCGCGACCTTTACGGCCGGCTACAAGATCGAGCAGTGGCACAATCTGCTTGTCAATGCGGACAGCACCACCCAGACCTTCCACGGCCCGTTCCTTCGTCTCGAAGTAAAAATGTGACGGTAGTAGCCGGCACGCGGTGAGCTTGGGCGCGATGTTCGAATCCAGGATCGCTGTCAACGGCAACGTCAAACTGTACTACACAGCGGCGGGCTCTGGCCCGCCGATCGTCTTCCTGCACGGCTTTCCCGATCACGGAATGGGTTGGCGCCGGCAGATGCAAGCGCTTTGCGGCCGCTATCGCGTGATCGCGCCGGACCTGCGGGGCTTCGGACAAAGCGATGCGCCACAGGGCTACGGCAACTACGTGCTGACGAATCTGGTCAATGACGTGCTGGCCGTTCTCGCCGCTGAAAAGCTGACCCAGGCCGCCATTGTCGGCCACGACTGGGGCGGGATCATCGCATGGTGGCTGGCCATACGCGTGCCGCAGGTCGTGCGCCATCTCGTCCTGTTGTCGACGCCGCACCCCCGCAACCATCTGCGCGCCATTGCCGATCCGGCCAATGCCGAGATCACGGGATACATACGCCGTTTCCAGGTACCGGGCGCGGCCCAGATGCTGGACATTGACGAACTCTGCGCCTGGGTCACCGATCCACAGGACAGGCAGGCTCTGGTGGACTCGCTCAAGCGTTCAGATCCGGAGGCGATGCTGGGCTACTACAGGGCCAACATACCGCTTGGCAGAGTTCCAGATATCGGCCAGTTGCCTCTCGTCAAGGCGCCAACCCTTGTGCTGTTCGGCACCGACGATCCCTATGTTCCGGCCGGCGCTTTCGATGGCACCTTTCGCGAGGTCGACAATGTGACCGCGCTGATAGCCCTGCCCGGTGCCGGTCATTTCATCCACCATCAGGCAGCCAGGTTCGTCACCGAGCAGATCGAAGCCTGGGTGGAGAGACCGCTCTCCAATTTCCGGCATCTTGCGTAAGGCGTCTCACGACCGCGCGAAGAATTGTAAAAGGCCGACCGCCATCTGACTTCAGGCGACCGGCAGCGGTCCGAAGCGAATGCGAAAACGCCGGTTCTCGCGGCCCTTCTTCTCGATCTTGCCGATATGGATCTCGCCGATCTCGCCGGTGCTTTTGACATGGGTCCCGCCGCAGGGCTGGCTGTCGACCGAAGCGTTGTCGCCGATGCAGACCAGGCGGATCTTGCCGGTGCCGACCGGGGGCCGGACATTCTTCGATTTCACCAGGCCCGGGTTGGCTGCCAGTTCCTCGTCGGTGATCAACCTGACAAAGATCGGATGATCGGCCCGCACCAGCTCCATCAACCCGGCGGTGACATCTTCCTTGGTGAAGCCCGCATCCGGAGCATCGAAGTCGACACGGCTGTCGTCCTCGGAAACCGCAGCGCCCGTGATTGGAAACGGACAGACGACAGTGAGCAGGTGGCAAGCGGCGTGCATGCGCATCAGGAGATGCCGCCGCTCCCAGTCGATGGCGAGTTTCACCCGCTCGCCAATTTCGGGCACCGGCTGCTCCGGCGCCGGCACGTGGATGATCTCGTCCTTGGTCTCGCCTGACATGGTGGCGGCAACGGCGATGGCGCTGCCGTCGGCGCGCTCAATCGTTCCAACATCGCCGGGCTGGCCACCCGACGTCGCGTAGAAGATGGTCCGGTCCAAAATGATGCCGCCACGCTCATTGACGGCGACGACGGTAGCCTCGGCTGTCTTCAGATAGGCGTCGTCGCGAAACAGCGCTTCTGTTCTGTGCGCCATCAGGCGACCTTCTCGTACGGCACCGAAATCGTGCTGCGCTCATCCATCCAGCCCGGCACCGGCAGGTTCTTCTCGCGCAGGAAGTCCGGGTTGAACAGCTTCGACTGATAACGGGTGCCATAGTCGGCAAGGATGGTGACGATGGTATGGCCGGGGCCAAGCTCGCGCGCCAGCCGGATCGCGCCGGCAATGTTGATGCCGGTCGAGCCGCCGACGCACAGGCCCTCTTCCTGGATCAGGTCGAAGACGATCGGCAGCGCTTCCTCATCCGGCACCTGGAACGAGAAGTCAGGCGTAAACCCTTCGAGATTGGCCGTAATGCGCCCCTGCCCTATCCCCTCGGTGATCGAGCTGCCATCGGACTTCAACTCACCACTGGTGTAGAACGAGTAGAGCGCGGCGCCCAGCGGATCGGCGAGCGCAATCTTGACGTTCTTGCTCCGGGCTTTCAGCCCGAAGGCGACGCCGGCCAGCGTGCCGCCCGAACCCACCGCCGAGACGAACCCGTCGACCTTGCCGCCGGTCTGCGTCCAGATCTCTTCCGCCGTGGTGCGGATATGGCCGTCGCGATTGGCGACATTGTCGAACTGGTTGGCCCAGATCGCGCCATTCGGTTCGGAACGCGCCATCTGCTCGGCCAGCCGCCCGGACAATTTCACATAGTTGTTGGGGTTCCTGTAAGGCACCGCCGGCACTTCGATCAGCTCGGCGCCGAGCAGCTTGATCGTGTCCTTCTTTTCCTGGCTCTGGGTGTCGGGAATGACGATCACGGTACGATAGCCCAGCGCCTTGGCGACCAGCGTCAGGCCGATGCCGGTATTGCCGGCCGTGCCTTCGACGATGACGCCGCCCGGCTTCAGCAGCCCGCGCTGTTCGGCGTCGCGGATGATGAACAGGCCGGCGCGATCCTTGACCGATTGGCCCGGATTCATGAACTCGGCCTTGCCCAGAATCTCACAGCCGGTTGCTTCCGAGGCCTTGTTGAGGCGGATCAGGGGCGTGTTGCCGATCGCTTCGATCACAGAACGGGGCATCCGGGATTCCTTATGTAGCTGCGGCGAGACCCTAGAAACCCGAAGCTTGCGTTTCAAGGCAAGAATTCGCCTGGTCCAGTCGCATTTCGGGTACTGCAATCTCCCGCCGCCGGATGGCGCGCGATGACGATCATTTCAACCTTGTGCGGAAAAGCGCTCTTTTCATTCGATTTTTTCACCGCTAGAGCACTAATGACAGATCGGCAGGGCGCAGAATGACACTTTACCGGGCCAACCCGAAGCACGGCGTCGCCTGGATCACCGGCGGCAGCAGCGGCATCGGCCGTGCTCTGGCCAAGGACCTTGCGGCAAAGGGCTTTGTCGTCGCGGTGACCGCGCTTGACGAGCACCCGATCGACTCGCTCATCGTCGAGACGGCACAGATGCCGGGACGCGTGGTTGCCTACCCCTGCGACGTCACCGACGAGCCGCGCATGGCAAGCACGGTGGCGGCGATCGAAAAGGATCTCGGGCCTATCGTGCTCGCCGTCTTCAATGCCGGCAACTACATCGCCACGCCCGGCGAAGACCTCAGGGTCCGCGACTTTCGCCAGTCCTTCGAGGTCAACTATTTCGGCATCATCAATGGCCTCGTTCCGCTGATGGAGCGCATGCGCATCCGCGCGCGCGGCCATATCGTGCTTGTCGGCTCGGTCACCGCCTATTTCGGCTGGCCGACCACGGCCGCCTATGGCGGCTCGAAGGCGGCGATCAACATCCTGGCCGAGTCGCTGAAATACGATTTCGACAAGATGAATGTCCGCGTCCAGGTGATGAATCCGGGCTTCATCGACACGCCGCTGACCGAAAAGAACATGCTGCCGATGCCCGGGCTGATGCCGGTCAACCGCGCCTCGCGACGCATGCTGCGCGGCATCGAGCATGGCGGCTTCGAGGTCACCTTCCCGCGCCGGCTGAGCTGGGGGCTGAAGCTGCTGGCGCTGCTGCCCAGGCCGTTCTGCCGCTGGTTCATCAGCACCGCGACCCGCTGGACAGGGCGGCCGCTGAATTTCGACCGCAAGCCGCCGAACGAGTAACTGTCCACAGGCCAGCTGTTGCTTGGGCGTAGCGGCCGCCATAGGCTGAGAATTGTTGCGTGGAGTCTGCGATGGGGCGACGGATCGTGCTTGCGGTGCTGGGCGTCGTCGTCATCATTGTCCTGGCCTTCCTGCTTGGTCCGCGCGTTCCCGTCGACACAACGATCCGCTTCGATCCCAAAGTGATCGGCGACGATCCACAGGCCTATCTCGCGCGCGAAGAGGCTGCCGTCCCCAATATCCGTGACGGGCTCGAGAAGGAAATCATCTGGGCCGATCCGATGGTTCACGCCAGGACGCCGCTGGCGATCGTCTATATCCACGGCTTTTCGGCATCGAAGGGCGAGGTTCGCCCACTGGCCGACGAGGTCGCCGACCAGCTCGACGCCAACCTTTTCTACACCCGCCTCACCGGCCATGGGCAGGACGGCGCCGCAATGGCGCAAGGCAGCGTCAATGCCTGGATCAACGACTATGAGGAGGCGCTCGCCATCGGCCGCGCCATCGGCGACAAGGTGATCGTCATCGGCACCTCGACCGGCGGCTCACTGGCGGCGTGGGCGGCGACCGAGCCTGGCGCATCGGACGGCGTCGCCGCAATCGCGTTCATCTCGCCGAATTTTGGCGTCAGGGCTTCAGGCGCCGAGCTGCTGACCATGCCCTGGGGCAAGCAGATCGCCGAACTCGTCGGCGGCAAGGAACGCAGCTTTCCGACGCGCAATGCGCTGCACGAGAAACTCTGGACGCACACATATCCGATGGCGGCCGTACTGCCGATGGCAGCACTGACCAACCTTGCCTATGCAGCACCGGTGGAAAAAGCGACGATACCGGCTCTGTTCATCTTCTCGGATTCGGACACTGTGGTGCGCGAAGACCGCACCCGCGAAATCGCCGGCCGCTGGGGCGCACCGCACGAGCTGGTGCCGGTCGACGATAATGGCGATGCCGACAACCACGTCATCGCCGGCGACGCGCTGTCGCCATCGACTACGGCCTTCCTGGCGCAGCGGATTGTCGTCTGGGTCAAGGCAATTGCCGAGCAGCCCTAAACGAAAAAGGACGGCCGAAGCATTGCTCCGGCCGTCCTCATGTAAATCGTCAGCAATCAAGCCAAGCTAGACCAGCCTGGCCAATCTGTCCGATCAGGCAGCCCGCGCCGCGGGCCGCTTGCCGCCGAAGCGGCGCTTGTTGTTGCCCTTGAAGGGCTTGGCGCCTTCCGGCTTGCGCTCGCCCGCACCTGCAAAGGCCGGCTTGTCACCAAAACGCTTCTTGCCGAAGCCATTGTTCTGGCCGCCGGGCCGCCTGCCGTCGCGACGGCCATTGCGGTCGTTGCGATCGTTCGCGGGCTCAAAGCGCTCGTTCTTTTCAGCCGGATTGCGCGCCGGATCGGGGCTGCCGAGATGGTCGGCAACGATCGGCAGCTTGCTGCGGATGATGCGCTCGACCTGGCGCAGCTTGCTGTTTTCGGAAGGATCGCACAGCGTGATAGCAATGCCGTCCATGCCGTTGCGGCCGGTACGGCCGATGCGGTGGACGTAGCTTTCCGCTTCATCCGGCAGGTCGAAATTCACCACATGGCTGATGCCGGGAACGTCGATGCCGCGCGCCGCGATATCGGTCGCCACGAGAATGCGCACCGAGCCTTCGCGGAAATCGTTAAGCGCCTTCTGGCGGGCATTCTGCGACTTGTTGCCGTGGATAACGGCGGCCTTGAAGCCGTCGCGCTCGAGGTCCTTGGTCACCCGGTCGGCGCCATGCTTGGTGCGCGAAAAGATGATGACGGACTTCATCGCTTCGTCGGCGAGCATCGTCGACAGCACCTGGCGCTTCTGCTTGGTGCGGGCAAAGACGACGCCTTGCACGATCTCGGCAGCCGCAGTGCTCTGCGGCGCCACTTCGACGCGGATCGGGTTCTTCAACAGGCCCTTCGCCAGCTCGGCGATTTCATTGGGCATGGTGGCCGAGAACAGCACCGTCTGGCGGTCAGGCGCGGTCGCCTTGGCGATGCGCTTGACGTCATTGATGAAGCCCATGTCGAGCATGCGGTCGCCCTCGTCAAGCACCAGCCATTTGGTGTCGGAGAGGATGAGGTCGCCCTCGCGCACCAGGTCGGTCAGGCGGCCGGGCGTGGCAATGAGGATATCGACGCCGGGCGCTACCTTCTTCACCTGGCTGAAGCGCGAGACGCCGCCAAGCACGAGAGCAGTCGAGACATGCGCGCCCTTGGCGAGGATCTTGATGGTGTCCTCGATCTGCACGGCAAGCTCGCGGGTCGGCGCCAGGATGAGCGCACGGGTGGTCTTGGCACGGCGCTTGGTGCCGAGCGCGATGATCTTCGACAGGATCGGCAAAGCGAAGGCAGCGGTCTTGCCGGAGCCGGTCTGGGCGATGCCGAAAATGTCACGGCCTTCCATCTGCGGCGGGATCGCCTGCATCTGGATCGGCTTCGGCTCGGTGAAGCCCGCGCCATGCGTCGCCTTGAGCAGCGCGCCCGTAATTCCAAGTGCTGCGAAACCCGTCAGTTCCGCAGTGTTGCCGGTCACAGTACCGGTTGATGTGTTTTCGTTGGTCAAAATAGTCTTCTTTCACGCGGCCTTAGCCGCAAACATCGAAGGCGGCAGGGCGCAACCTGCCGTCGAAAAATTTGATACGAAACGACAAGGCGGGCGGACGGTAACGTCCACTCGGCTGCGCTGTCGTGCCCGCAGGCATCATGCCACGGGGCTTTTCCGCCACCTTGCCGATCAGTCGGAAAGAGGGAAAACAGACGCAACCAGTCTCATTTGTCGAGAAGGCCGGAATCTCCCGGCCCAAGCGCCTATGGGCTGCATATGGCTGAGTTCGCCCCGGAATGCAAGGGGCGTCATGTTGCAGCGCAACAAGACCGGCAAGAGAGCGACCGTAAATGTCCGCTCAACCTCGTCCGGCCATTTCCTGGCGCCGTGTTGGACAAACAGGATTTCTATCTGGGTATCCTTTACCCGATACGCGACAATGTAAGGCGCCCGGGATCACCAGCTCACGCGTGCCTTTGATCTCACCAACTCGGCCGATAACGGATTGGCGGACAACAGCCGAGCGGTCTTTGAGTGAATCTCATTGACGACCCTGGCAGCGGCCCGCGGATTGTGTTGGCCGATATAGTCGCCGATTGACGCAAGCTCGATCCGATAGTGTCGGGTCCAGACAATTCGCACCGAGGCTCATGCCTGACTGTATTTATTGAGAACCGTCGCGATCTCTTCTTCGTTGGCGAAATCACCGCGGTCGGCGGCCTCTATTCCCGCCTGAACGCCGGCAACCCACTTTTCCTGCCACGCCAGCGAACGCCCATGGGACAGGGCATCCTCAATGATCTGATCGCGTGTCAGCGTCGAGCGCGAGGTCAGCATTTCAATTCGGCGGTTCAGATCCTCGGATATTTCTACGTTGTTCTTCATAGGCTTATTCTGCCATATCTGGAGAATGCCTGCCAAGAAGTATCGCGTATGGGGGACCAAGCGATGAAGGACGTGCTGAAGGAACTCGAGCGCCGCCGCGACATCGCTCGCATGGGCGGCGGCCAGGCCCGCATCGACGCCCAGCACAAGAAGGGCAAGCTTACCGCACGCGAGCGCATCGAGGTGTTTCTCGACGAAGGCTCGTTTGAGGAGTTCGACATGTATGTCGAGCACCGCTCGACCGATTTCGGCATGGAGAAAACCAAAATTGCCGGCGACGGCGTCGTCACCGGCTGGGGCACGGTCAACGGCCGTCCGGTCTACCTCTTCGCCAAGGATTTTACCGTGTTCGGCGGCTCGCTGTCAGAAGCGCACGCCGAAAAGGTCATCAAGGTGCAGGAGATGGCGCTGCGCAACCGCGCGCCGATCATCGGCCTCTACGATGCCGGCGGCGCCCGCATCCAGGAAGGCGTGGCGGCCCTTGGCGGCTATGCCGAAATCTTCCAGCGTAACGTGCTGGCCTCCGGCGTCATCCCGCAGATTTCCGTCATCATGGGCCCGTGCGCCGGCGGCGACGTCTATTCGCCTGCCATGACCGACTTCATCTTCATGGTGCGCGACACCTCCTACATGTTCGTCACCGGGCCGGATGTGGTGAAAACCGTCACCAACGAGACGGTGACCGCCGAGAGCCTTGGTGGCGCTTCCGTCCACACGACCAAATCCTCGATCGCCGACGGCGCCTACGACAATGATGTCGAGGCTCTCTTGCAGATGCGCCGGCTGGTCGACCTGCTGCCCGCGTCCAACACGGCCGAACTGCCCGAGATCGAATGCTATCAATCGGTGACCGATCACGACATGTCGCTCGACCGGTTGATCCCGGACAATGCCAACAAGCCCTACGACATCAAGGAGCTGATCCTGAAGGTCGCCGATGAAGGCGATTTCTTCGAGATCCAGCAGAGCTTTGCCAAGAACATCGTCACCGGCTTCGGCCGGATCGAGGGCCGCACCGTCGGCTTCGTCGCCAACCAGCCGATGGTGTTGGCCGGCGTGCTCGATTCCGACGCCAGCCGCAAGGCGGCGCGCTTCGTGCGCTTCTGCGACTGTTTTTCGATCCCGATCGTCACCTTCGTCGATGTTCCGGGCTTTCTGCCCGGCACCGCGCAGGAATATGGCGGGCTGATCAAGCATGGTGCCAAGCTGCTGTTCGCCTACGCCGAAGCGACCGTGCCAAAAATCACCGTGATCACCCGCAAAGCCTATGGCGGCGCCTATGACGTCATGGCCTCAAAGCATCTGCGCGGCGATATGAACTATGCCTGGCCGACGGCCCAGATCGCGGTGATGGGCGCCAGGGGCGCGGTCGAGATCATCTACCGCAAGGATATCGGTGACGCCGAAAAGATCGCAGCGCATACAAAGGCTTACGAGGATCGCTTCCTGTCGCCCTTCGTCGCCGCCGAGCGCGGCTATGTCGACGAGGTGATCATGCCGCATTCCACTCGCCGCCGCATTGCCCGCGCACTCAGGATGCTGCGCAACAAGGACATGCAAAACCCCTGGAAGAAGCACGACAACATTCCGCTGTAGTGCCTCGTCAACCGAGATGCCTACTCCTCTTCCGCCGCGCCGAACCCTGCGTCCCTGGTGGCGGCGGTGGCGCTCGCCCAGGGTGTCGCATGGTTGTCGATGCGCATCTGGAAGATGAAATAGGTTGGCGAGCAGAAGCCGATGCCTTTCACCTTGGCGGCACCCGGCGTGTCCGGCGGCAGCGACTGGCACATATAGTCCTCACGGCAGAAATGATCGGCCGAACACGCCGGGCGGTTGCCACGATTGACCGCGCCACCAAGGCACTGGTCGAAATTGTTGGTCGCCACGCAGGTGTCGAATTTTTTTCCACCCACCATCCCGCAGATTTCCGACGGCATCGGCTTGCCCGTCTTGAAGGCGGCAAAGCTGCGGTCCTTGTTGTCGCAGGCGCGGTAGGCGATGCCGGCCGGCACGCCGATCTTCGGTGGCCGGCAGGTGTAGGCGGTTCGCGAAAAAGTCGGCGCGAAGGCGGCGAACTGGCCGGTGATCTTGTAGCGGTCGTTGAAAGGCTGCGACGCGTTGCTGGCGATCGACCCGGTCAGACAGGGATGGCCGGAGAACATTTTTGGGCTGTCCTTGGGCAGCAGACACTGCGCCAGCGTGGTGCGCACGCCCGATGCCGTCGCCAGCGGCGTGCAGACCGTGCCGCCGCCGCACTGCCAGGTCGTACCGAAGCGTTTTGCATCGTCCGGCATCAAGCACGGCATCGCCATGTCGGCCGGTGCGTAGTCGACATCGCCGGCTTCGGTCCAGGTGGCTGGTGGGGCAAAGGACAGCGGCCGGTACCGGTTCGGCTCTTTGCCTTCCTGCGTTGCGCGCAGCCAGGCCTCGCGTCGCGGGATCTCGGCATGGAGATGCGGCGAGATGCCGACCTCGATCCGGTTGAGCGGCGACGTCGTCTTGTCGTCGAGGCCGATGAAGTGGAAGCCGGCCGTGGAGCCCGCCTGGTGACAGCCTTGGCAGGCGCCATTGTCCAGCCGCTCGACCAGCGCTTCCGGCGTGCGCACGAGCTTCAGAGCCGAATAATCCAGACTGGCGAAATCCGCGGGCTGGAACAACGGCGTGAATGGGTGATTGGCCTGTCTTGCGCTGCCGAAAGTCGACCACGAGATGATTTTCTTCGCCAAAAACTCGTCGGGGATTTCGTAGACGCCGAGATCGACCGCCGCGACATTGGCGCTGACATAGTCGGCGAGCCTTTTCTTCAGTGCCGCATCGTCCGAGAGCCGCGCGGTGTCAGGCGTGTTTTCCAGTGGCTTCTCGCTGACCGTCGCGCCATCGATCCCAAAAATCCGCATGAGATAGGCCGCCTGCCCGCCGAATTCGGTCTCCTGTCCGGAGGGGAAGCGCACCACTTGCGCGTTGAGCTCGAGCTGCTTGAAAGTCAGTTCCGCCGGTTCCAGCGGACCGCCGGCCAGCCAGCCGGCATCGACGTTTTCATCGAGCTGTGGCGTCCAGCGTCCGGCAACGCCGACGCAGCCGCCATCGGCATCGGGCTCCACGCTGTAGACAGCGTTGAAATTGAACGGCAGCCGCGACGCCAGCACCTTGCCCTTCTTGCGGAAACTGTAGGCCAGGCGATAGATGAGGCGCACCTCGCCGCAACTCTTGTCGCCCGCCAAGGCGGAGAAATCGCGCCGGTCGAGCCGGTTGACGACGCCGACGAGGCGGAAGCGCGCGGCCTCGGTCTTCAGCCAGCGCATGTCAATGATGCGGCCGACATTGCCATCGGTCACCTCGTAGAGCGTGCGCCCGCCGGCCTTCATCTGGGCACGCAGCGCTGCAATATCGGCCGCCACCATGTCGACAACAGCATGATAGGCCGGCGCCTCGCTATAGAGCGTCTTCAGATCGTCCCCGCCGTCGACGGCGAAAATCCCGGCAAAGCCAAAGCCCTTGGCATCGAGGGCGGCGAGCACCGCGGGATCGTCGACGATGGTCACCGGCTGCTCGGCGCGCGCGCCATGCGATGCGAACAGCGCGATGATGGCCGCAAAGACTAACGGGAGCCGCTTCATCCGGTCGGCGCTTTCTGTCGTGCTTCGACCAGTTCGCGCAGCACCGGCACCAGCGCCAGCGGCAGATCCTCGGCGATCAGCCCCGGTCCGAAGCGGCTGCCGGCCTCGGCATGGATCCAGACTGCTGCGCAGGCAGCTTCGAAAGCCCGCATGCCTTGCCCCAGGAGCCCGGCAATGATGCCTGCCAGCACATCACCCGAACCGGCGGTCGCCAGCCAGCGCGCGCCATTGCTGTTGATCGCCGCCCGGCCGTCGGGTGCCGCGATCACCGTATCGGCGCCCTTGTAGATGACAGTGGCATTGGCGCGCGCCGCCGCCGCGCGGGCCTTGGTAAGCTTGGACAGGCTTTTGTCATCAGCTATGTCAGGGAACAGTCGGCCGAACTCGCCCTCATGCGGCGTCATGACAAGTGCTGGCGCATCCGCCCTGCTGGCAGCATCGAACAGCGTCGAGGCAGCGTTGCGGAAGGACGTGATGCCGTCGGCATCGAGCACCAGCCCTTCGACACCACCCTCCTGCCGTGTTCGGGCGAGCACGGCGAGGGCGAAATCGCGCGCTTTGTCACCGACACCGAAGCCTGGTCCGAGGACGAAGCTCGACGACCGGCGATCGCCGAGAAACTCGTGCACATCCTCGATAGCACCAGTCTTGCGCAGCATGATCGCGGTCAGATGCGCGGCATTGACCTGCATGGCATTGGCGGGCGACAGCACGGTTACTGCCCCTGCCCCGCTTCGTGCAGCGGCAAGTGCTGCCAGCCGGGCAGCACCCGTCGCCGACGGTCCGCCGGAAAAGACACCGACATGGCCGCGTTTGTATTTGTGCGCATCGACCGCCGGCACCGGCAATTCCTCGAGCCAGAACGCCGGCTTGTTTTCGAACGTCCGCGACGCGACCTGCGCGATGATGTCGTCGCCAATGCCGATGTCGGCGACCACGATCTCGCCGCATCGCTCCCGGCCAGGCAATAGCAGATGCCCAGGTTTCTTGCGCGCGAAGGTGACGGTAATGTCGGCACGAAATGCCGTGCCGAGAATGTCACCGCTGTCGCCGGAAACGCCTGACGGCAGATCGACGGCAACGACAGGCAGGCTGGCGGCGCTGTCCACGGCGCGTGCGGCATCGCCCGAGAGGTTCTTCGATAGCCCGGCCCCATAGAGAGCATCGACAACCAGCGAGCCAGGCTCGGCGACAAACGTCGCCAACGGCCGGCGCTCCAGCGAGCATTCTGCCGCGGCAATCGCCGCCTCGCTGCCTGCCCTCGGTTCGCCGGAAACCCACAGCGTGACATCGACACCACTTTCCCCAAGCAACCGCGCCACGACATAACCGTCGCCGCCATTGTTACCGGGGCCGCACAGCACGTGCACGCGGCTCGCCGCGGGATAGCGCGCCAGGACCACAGCAGCGATCGCTTCGCCGGCACGCTGCATCAGGCCATAGCCGTCGAGCGGACCGGCCGCGATTGCCAGCCTGTCGGCCTCGCCCATCTCGGCCGGCGAGAGGACTTCGTTGCTCATGAATTGCCGATCCGTATTTCGCTCAAGGCCCGACCTCTTTTTCCCGGTCGAGCATTGTCCAGTTTCGGGTTCGAAGCAAACGGCCAGCCGCCGAGATGGCGTGCGGCCAATCCCTTGCGGAACGGAATCGCCGATGCACGACTGCTCGCGAAATACGCCATCTGCCTAATTATCGTGCAGACGCCCGAAGCGGCAATGTGTAGGCTTCGGGCAGCTTTGCCGCAGCCGAAGCAGCGGATGACGCGAATGTGCATCCCGGCCCGGCGCAGCATTGGAATTGCGCGAAACCGCCTCTGGTGGGCTGAAATTGGCACAGTTCGTGCTTGATGGAGGCGCAAGCGGGGCGCACAACCCGTCTTTTTGGCAGTGGAGGCCACTTTTTACATGAAAAAGATCGAAGCGATCATCAAGCCGTTCAAGCTAGACGAAGTAAAGGAAGCGCTTCAGGAGGCCGGGCTGCAAGGCATCACCGTGACTGAAGCGAAGGGTTTCGGCCGCCAGAAAGGCCATACCGAACTCTATCGCGGCGCCGAATATGTCGTCGACTTTCTACCCAAGGTGAAGATCGAAGTCGTGCTTGGTGACGACGCCGTCGAAGGCGCCATCGAGGCCATCCGCAAGGCGGCGCAGACCGGTCGCATCGGCGACGGCAAGATCTTCGTTTCCAACATCGAGGAAGTCGTTCGCATCCGTACCGGTGAAACGGGGATGGACGCCGTCTGAGGTTTCTGATTTCAGATATCTCGGTATCTGATTTCCGATAACTCCTCGAAACGTCATCAGACAGGGAAGAAACGACATGACGACAGCCAAAGACATCATGAAGCAGATCAAGGACAACGACGTGAAATTCGTCGACCTGCGCTTCACCGATCCGAAGGGCAAGCTGCAGCACGTGACGATGGATGTCATAGAGGTCGAGGAAGACATGTTCGCCGATGGCGTGATGTTCGACGGCTCGTCCATCGCCGGCTGGAAGGCAATCAACGAGTCCGACATGGTGCTAATGCCCGATCCGGACACCGTTCACATGGACCCGTTCTTCGCCCAGTCGACGATGGTCATCCTGTGCGACATTCTCGATCCGGTCTCCGGGGAATCCTACAACCGCGATCCGCGCGGCACCGCCAAGAAGGCCGAGGCCTACATGAAGGCTGAAGGCATCGGCGACACCATCTATGTCGGCCCGGAAGCCGAGTTCTTCGTCTTTGACGACGTCAAGTACAAGGCCGACCCATACAACACCGGCTTCAAGCTCGATTCCACCGAACTGCCGTCCAATGACGACACCGATTACGAAACCGGCAACCTCGGCCATCGTCCGCGCATCAAGGGCGGCTATTTCCCGGTGCCGCCGATCGACAGCGCGCAGGACATGCGCTCCGAAATGCTGACCGTGCTCGCCGAAATGGGCGTGCGCGTCGAAAAGCACCATCACGAGGTGGCGGCCGCCCAGCACGAGCTCGGCATCAAGTTCGATACGCTGGTCCGCAACGCCGACAAGATGCTGATCTACAAATATGTCGTGCACCAGGTCGCCAATGCCTATGGCAAGACGGCCACCTTCATGCCGAAGCCTATCTTCGGCGATAACGGCTCGGGCATGCACGTCCACCAGTCGATCTGGAAGGGCGGCAAGCCGACCTTCGCCGGCAACGAATATGCCGGCCTGTCGGAAAGCTGCCTGTTCTACATCGGCGGCATCATCAAGCACGCCAAGGCGATCAACGCTTTCACCAACCCGCTGACCAATTCCTACAAGCGCCTGGTGCCAGGCTACGAAGCGCCGGTGCTGCTCGCCTACTCCGCGCGCAACCGCTCGGCCTCCTGCCGCATTCCGTTCGGCAACTCGCCGAAGGCCAAGCGCGTCGAGGTTCGTTTCCCCGACCCGGGCGCGAACCCCTACCTCGCCTTCGCCGCGATGTTGATGGCCGGCCTCGACGGCATCAAAAACAAGATCCATCCGGGACAGCCGATGGACAAGGATCTCTATGATCTGCCGCCGAAGGAACTGAAGAAGATCCCGACCGTCTGCGGTTCGCTGCGCGAAGCCTTGCAGAGCCTCGACAAGGACCGCGGCTTCCTCAAGGCCGGCGGCGTCTTCGACGATGACCAGATCGACAGCTACATCGAGCTCAAGATGGCCGAAGTGATGCGCTTCGAAATGACCCCACATCCGGTCGAATACGACATGTACTATTCGGTCTGAGCTGACCGTTTCAGAGACAAACCCCGGCGGAGACGCCGGGGTTTTTTGTTAGCGGGCGCCAAAGTCGGAACGCCACCGACTGTGTTTCGTTAAACCTCTACGTCAACTTTCGGAGGTATATCGATCATGGCTGATCTCTTCACGCCGGACCTTTCCGACCGACCTCACGACGCACAACTGGTTCGCGCCATGCGCGCCCGGCCGGAGGCCATCTACAAAAGCTTCACCGCCGGTTGGGAAGGCTGGTTCGCCTTGCCCGGAGGACTGATCGCAAAGCCGGTTCCGCAGGGACAATTGTTCTTCGTGGTCGAGCATGAGGGGGAGCGCCACCCGCATTATGGGCGCTTCCTGACACTTCAACCGAACCGAAAGGTGGAACTGACCTGGCTTACCGGCAAGAGCGGAACCCAGGGCGCCGAAACCGTCCTGTCAGTCGACATCGAACCGTACGGCGACGGATGCATCGTCACTCTCAGACATCGCGGTTTTTATGATCAGGACCGCGCCGACGGACACGGGAAGTCATGGGAGCAGATTCTCGCCAATCTCGACGCACGATTGACCGCGTGAAGAGCGAGCGCCCAAGAGCAATGAAAAACCCCGGCATTTCCGCCGGGGTTTTGTTTGGGCCGGCGTAGACCCTGGGCCTGCGCCGCGGCGAATGCTCAAGCCGCAGCCGAGACCTGCGCGCTGGTCGAAACCTCCGCGATCGTCTTCAGAATCTGCGAAGCGATCTGGTAGGGGTCGCCCTGCGAGTTCGGGCGGCGGTCTTCCAGGTAGCCCTTGTAGTCATTGTTGACGAAGGAATGCGGCACGCGGATCGAGGCGCCGCGGTCGGCGATGCCGTAGCTGAACCGGTTCCACGGCGCGGTCTCGTGCTTTCCGGTCAGGCGCTTGTCATTGTCCGGGCCGTAGACGGCGATGTGGTCCATCAGGTTCTTGTCGAAAGCCGCCATCAGCGCTTCGAAATAGGCCTTGCCGCCGACTTCGCGCATATAGGAGGTCGAGAAGTTGGCGTGCATGCCCGAGCCGTTCCAGTCGGTGTCGCCGAGCGGCTTGCAGTGGTACTCGATGTCGATCTCGTATTTTTCGGTCAGGCGCTGCAAGAGATAGCGAGCCATCCACATCTGGTCGGCGGCCTTCTTGGAGCCCTTGCCGAAAATCTGGAATTCCCACTGGCCCTTGGCCACTTCGGCGTTGATGCCTTCATGGTTGATGCCGGCGGCGAGGCACTGGTCGAGATGTTCCTCGACGATCTGGCGCGCGACCGGGCCGACATTCGAATAGCCGACGCCGGTGTAGTACGGGCCTTGCGGTGCCGGATAGCCGCTCTCGGGGAAGCCGAGCGGACGGCCGTCCTTGTAGAAGAAGTATTCCTGCTCGAAGCCGAACCAGGCGCCCTCGTCGTCGAGGATGGTGGCGCGCTTGTTGGACGCATGCGGCGTCACGCCATCGGGCATCATCACTTCGCACATCACCAGCACGCCATTGGTGCGGGCCGGATCCGGGAATACGGCGACCGGCTTCAGCACGCAATCGGAGCTGTGGCCTTCGGCCTGCTGCGTCGAGGAACCGTCAAAGCCCCACAGCGGCAGCTGCTCGAGCGTCGGGAACTCGGCGAACTCCTTGATCTGGGTCTTGCCGCGAAGATTGGGGACCGGGGTGTATCCATCGAGCCAGATATACTCGAGCTTGTATTTCGTCATTCTAGAGCCTCTCGTTGCTTGATCACCGAAGCTGGATAGTGCGGGCGCATGCCGAGCCATCCAGCAGCCGGCTGCCGGTCGATAAAATGCAAGTCATGTGCCATTTCAGCCGCGCTGGGTGCGTCAAAAGTGCCCATTCGCCTCGACGATCCGGCCAAGCCGTCTAAGCAATGCGCCGGGATCGATCAGAAGCCAAATCTGATTAAATAACAGGCAAATACTGATCTTTCTTTAGGCATCTTGCCTAATCGGATTGCAGGACTTACTTTGATGGAAAGATGAATCGACAAGCCTCTCCAAAAGAAAGGAGACCGACAATGGAAATCACGTCAGCCCGTCCGTCGGCAAAAATCCTGATGTTCCCGGTGGCAGCGCGTGCGGCTGCCTCAAATTTAGGCGTAAAGGCCAAGTTTGCGGCAGAGCTCGCTTCCTTGCGCGTTCAACCCTTGGGCTATGGCGAGGCCTGGTATCATGAGGCGGCCATCGCGGAAGCCGAGCAGCCTCGCAAGAGCTAGGTCGTCTTCCGGGCCAACAGCTGAAAGCAGGCCCGACAATTGAAAAACCCGGCGCGATCGCTCGCGCCGGGTTTTTGTTTGATACCACGCCGTCGGCTACTGCTTGGTATGCAGGTCGGTTCCCAGCGTATCCCTGACGAAGATCATGCCGATGATAAGCGACATCGCCGCGATCACCACCGGGTACCAGAGACCGTAATAGATATCGCCCTTGGAGGCGCTGAGCGCGAACACGATCGCCGGCAGCAGACCGCCGAACCAGCCATTGCCGATGTGATAGGGCAGCGACATGCCGGTGTAGCGGATGCGGGTCGGGAACATCTCGACCAGGATCGCCGCGATCGGCCCGTAGACCATGGTCACGTAGACGACCAGGATGAACAGGATGCCGATGACCTTTGCCCAGTTGACGGCTGCCGGGTCGGCAAACATCGAGAACGCACCGGCCGCCGGAACACTGTAGACCGTCACGTCGGTGGCGCCGGCGGCGTCATCTGCCGTCAGCAGCTTGTCCTTGACCGCCTGGGCGAGCGGGACAGTGGCCTTTTCACCGGCGCGAATGGCTGCCGCGTCGAGTTTCAGTTCGGGATTGCCCGCGACAAAGGCGTCGAGCTTCTGGTCGGCAACCTTGGCGGCGGCACGTTTCAGCGGATAGCCGCCGTCCTGAAGCGCGAGGTTGACCGCCTTCTTGAAGGCAGCATCGTTGGAAGTCGCCTTGTCCGCGGCTGCCACGGCATCATAGGACGCCACCGTTTCGGTGCCAATTTTCACACTGGCCGCGGTTCCCGGTGCCGCCGTCGTAACGATGTCGTAGGGTACGGAGCTCTTGGCAAGGAAGTCGGTCGCAATATCGCACGAAGTGAGAGGCTTGCGTGTTCCGGTCGGATTGAACTGGAACTTGCAGTCTCCCGGCGCAGCGGTCACCGTGGCACGCGTGTTCTGCTGCGCGGTGGCGAGCGCCGGGTTAGCGGCCCAGGTCAGCGCCTTGAACAGCGGGAAGGTGGTGACGATCGCCAGCGCGAGACCGGCCATGATGATCGGCTTGCGGCCGATCTTGTCGGAGAGCCAGCCGAACACGACGAAGAAGATCGAACCGAGCGCCAGCGCGATCGCGATCATGATGTTGACCGACTGCGGATCGACCTTGAGCACATTGGCCAGGAAGAACAGCGCGTAGAACTGGCCMKWRTACCAGACCACGSCCTGGCCGGCGGTCAAACCGAACAACGCCAGCAAGGCGATCTTGGCGTTTTTCCACTGTCCGAAGGCTTCAGTGAGCGGCGCTTTGGAGCCCTTGCCCTCGTCCTTCATGCGCTGGAAGGTCGGCGATTCGGCAAGCGACAGGCGAATCCAGACCGATATGGCGAGCAGGATGGCCGAGACCAGGAATGGAATGCGCCAGCCCCAGGCCGCGAAATCCTCCTTGCTCAACGAATTCTGCACGATCAGGATGATGATCAGCGACAGGAACAGGCCAAGCGTCGCCGTTGTCTGGATCCACGACGTGTAGAAGCCGCGGCGGTCGTCGGGAGCATGTTCGGCGACATAGGTCGCCGCACCACCATATTCACCACCGAGCGCCAGGCCCTGCAGCATGCGCAGCCCAACCAGGATGATGGGCGCCGCGATGCCCCAGCTCGCCGAGCCGGGAAGCAGGCCGACCAGGAAGGTCGACAGGCCCATGATCGTGATGGTGACAAGGAATGTGTATTTGCGGCCGACGAGATCGCCGATGCGGCCGAACACGAGCGCGCCGAAGGGACGCACGAGGAAGCCGGCGGCGAAAACCAGCAGCGTGAAGATGTTGCGGGTCGCCTCTGGATAAGTGGCGAAGAATGTGGCGCCGATCGCGGCCGCCAACGCACCGTAGAGATAGAAATCATACCATTCGAAAACGGTGCCGAGCGAAGAGGCGAAGATGACTTTCTTCTCCTCTCGCGTCATGCCGCGGCTGCTTCCGCCGGCGGTCGATGCCATTGCCATGGAAATGTCCTCCCGTGAGATCCCGTCTGTCCTCGATGCCGTGCGTCACGGTCCACGTTCCCTCTGAACGCGGACTCAGCCCAGCCATCGGCGCAAAAAATGACAGAAAGCGGCAACCGGAGGCAGACCGACATTGGGTTTATGACTTTGGTATTAGGTGCAGTGCGGCAAAGAGCCGAGGATCAGGCCTTGAGCGCTTCCAGCAGACTGACGGCGGCCATCATGTCGCGCTTGCGGGCCGAGCGGCGTGCCACCGCCTCGGCATCCTGGCCCCAGTGCTCGATCTGCCAGTCCTCATCGACATGGCCGGCGGCCCAAGCCGCCTCGCCATCCAGCGCGCCATAGTCGACCGCAAGCGCCAGCAGCGCCGACCCGGTCAGCGACGTCATGACATGGATTGCGGCCAGCCGCAGCGGCTCGGCGCGCTGGGCAAGGTGGGCGCCGAGCACCGCGATGCTCTCGCGCGGCTGCTCGACATGGATGATCCCCTCGGCGAGATTGAAGCGAGCCCCGAGCGTCGCCCTCGCCCAGTCGATCACCGGGTCCCAATGCTGGTTCTGCCGGTCGACCAGCCCCTGCGGCGCGTCGGCGCGGTAGCAGGTTAGATCGGACGAGGCGAAACGCAAGACGTCCTCCAGCACCACCTGCGGGTCGCTGGCGACGCCGTCAATGGCGGTGTTGACCAGACGCAGAACCGGCATCGTCACGGGGTCGATGGTCTCGCCTTGCGCAGCGAACTCGCCCGCGACAAGCGCGGCGGCCTTCCCGGTCGGCAGCGCCAGCAGCGCCTTGCCCGGCGTGCGCACCGGCTTGCCGTCGAGATGGACGGCATAACTGTCTTCGACTGGCGCGACCGAGGCGTCCTTGTAGAAGCGCTTCGGCAGATGCGTCTTCATCTGGATCTGCGCGCGGCGCACCGGATCCGGATCGGACAGATGCTTGCCCGCTTCGAGGTCGTTGAGGATGTCGCGCATAGTAGAACTTTCTATACAGGTAACTGCTTGCGCGCCGGTCGGTTGACGATGATCAGGCCGATGGCGATCAGTCCAAGCGCCACAAAGATCCTGACTGTCGGCGCTTCACCCAGAATAATAGCGCCGCACAAGACGCCGAACACCGGCGACAGGAAGGCGAAGCTCGACAGGCCCGATGCCGGATAGCGCCTGAGCAGCCAGAACCACAGCACATAGGTGAAGGCAACAATATAGAGCGACTGGAACAGCAGCGCCAATGTCGACAAGGCGGTGACGTCGCGGATCGGCGGGCCGGCGAAAGGCATCACCAGCACGCCGACAATGGCCGCACCGGCCAGCTGATAAAGCAGCAGTTTCTCGGCACTGGTCTCGACCAGTTTAGAACGCTTGATGACGATGCTGGTCGCCGCCCAGAGGATGCCTGAGCCGAGGCTGAGCAGATCGCCCATCAGCGTCACGTCGTTGCCGGCGGCAATCCCGTCGGAGAACACCGCCACCAGGCCGCAAAAGGCAAGGACAAGCCCGCCAAGCTTCCTCGCATTGATGCGATCGCCAAGCAGGAAATGGCCGCCGATCAGGACCCAGAACGGCATGGTGTTGACCAGCAGCGTGTTGCGGGCAACGGTGGTGTATTCCAGCCCGATATAGAGGCACAGGAACTCGACGCCGAACAGCACGCCGACGACGATGCCCGCGACAAGCGACCCGTCAGCCTCGAACAGTTTGATGCCGCGCAGCCAGCACCAGCCGAGCACGCAGAAACCGCCGATGATCGAGCGTGCGATCGAAACGAAAACGGGGTCGTAGCCGGCATAGGAGATCTTGGCGGCGACGTAGTTCAGCCCCCAGGAAAAGGTCAGCCCGACCATGATGGAAGCAGCCGCCAGATCGACCGCGTCGCGGCGATCCAATGCCGAGGCAACAGCCAATGTCAGTCCTCCGCGCTGGCGTCGTCGAAGCCGATCAGGTTCCAGCTCTGGCGCATATGCGGCGGCATCGGCGCGGTGACGTCGATCACGCCCTTGTCCGGATGCGGAATGACGATGCGGCGCGCATGCAGATGCAGGCGATTCTGAATACCGCCCGGGAAATCCCAATTGGTGTCGGCCTCGAAATACTTGGGGTCGCCGATGATCGGGCAGCCGATATAGGCGGCATGAACGCGAAGCTGGTGGGTGCGGCCGGTATAAGGCTCCATTTCCAGCCAGGTCATTGTCTGCGCCGCCTGCTCGATGATGCGGTAGTAGGACACGGCATGGTCGGCGCCCTTTTCACCATGCGCGGCCACGCGCACGCGGTCGCCGTCCTCGGTCGGCTCCTTGATCAGCCAGGTCGAAATCTTGTCCTCGCGCTTGGGCGGCACGCCCTTGACCAGCGCCCAGTAGGTCTTCTTGGTCTCGCGTGCGCGAAAGGACTCGGAGAGCTTCATCGCCGCAAGCCTGGTGCGGGCAACCACCAGCACGCCCGATGTGTCGCGGTCGAGCCGGTGCACCAGGCGCGGCTTCTCGCCCTTCTGGCTGCGCCAGGCCTCCAGCATGTCGTCGACATTGCGGGTGACGCCCGAGCCGCCTTGCACGGCCAAGCCAGCCGGCTTGTTGAAGACGAAGACCTTCGGGTCTTCGTGGATCAGCATCTTGGCCAGCACATCGGCGTCGCCCTGGTTGCGGATCGAGTAACCGGTAAGCGCGCTCTCGCCCTTCTTGTCGACCTCGAGCGGCGGCACACGCACCACCTGGCCCGGCTCGACACGGCTGTCGGCCTTGACCCGGCCACCATCGACGCGGATCTGGCCCGAGCGAAGCAGCTTCTGCAAATGGCCGAAGCCGAGGCCGGGGAAATGGGTCTTGAACCAGCGATCGAGCCGCATGCCCGCCTCGCCGGCCTCCACCGTGATCTGTTCTACGCCTGCCATGATTTCAACCACCGTTTCGCGGGATGCAACGGCATTCGCCGGCACCCGCAACCTCATACCCTGTCATTCGTTGTCGGTTCCATATTGCAGAACCTGAACTTTCTCCAGCGTGATCAGGCCGCTTGTCATGATTGTCTCGAGCACCGGCAGAAAAGCGGCTATCTTTTCCTCGCCATCTACGATCTCGATCACCAGCGGCAGATCCTCCGACAGACGGAGGATTTTCGTGGTGTGAAGCCGGCTGGAATGGCCGAACCCCATCGCGCCGCGCAGGACGGTCGCGCCGGCAATCTGCAGTTCGCGGGCCTTGAGCACGATCGCCTCATACAGGGGACGGCCGTCTGCCCTGTCGTTCTCGCCGATGAATACGCGCAGCAATTGCGCCTGCCTTGGTATCTTCATTGCCCGGATCCTCTCAATCTGTTGAGGCGCACTGCAAAGATGTGGCCGAGCCAGACGGCGACAAGCCATGCCACCACGGAGATCGCGATATTGAGTCCCGCCTCCACAAGTTTCCCGCCCTGCGCGAGGGTGAGTGTCTCAAGGCTGAACGCGGAGAAAGTGGTCAGGCCGCCGCAGAAGCCGGCCATGAAGAACTGGCGCTGCAGCGAATTGGCGAAGACGCGGCCATCGGGGCCCGTCAATGTCGCGTAGAAGCCGATGAGGAATGAGCCGACAACGTTCACAAGGAGCGTGCCGAAGGGGAATCCGCTGCCCCAAAAAGCAGCGCTCGCCGATGAGGCAAGTGACCGCAACACGCCGCCGATCATGCTGCCGACGGCCACGGTGGCATAGATCCGAACTGTTTCGCTCGTCTTGCGCCAGCCAATGACGCGCGCCGCGTGCCCTGCTCCGGCAGCGTCGGTCCCGCCGGAGCGGAGCTTCCGCGGACTGCTCACGGCGATCCGCTGCCGATCAGAAGACTTCCCGCGGCAAAACCCAGCGTCACGCCACCAAGGCTCAGAAAAACCGAAAGCAGAACGTTGCCGCCGGCGCGCAGCCATTCGCCGGCGCGCACCAGCGCTAGCGTCTGCAGGCTGAAGGAAGAGACAGTGGTATAGCAGCCGAGGCAGCCGGTAACGACAAAGGCCCAGATGGCGGGCATGCCGTCACGCGCCACCGCATGCGCGACGACGCCGATCGCAAACGCTCCCGAGATGTTGACCACCATCGTGCCCCAGGGAAAGGTCTCGCCGACCCGGCGGGCGATGAAGCCGGACAGGAAGAAGCGAGCCATTCCGCCGATCGCGCCACCAAGACAGACAAGCAACAGGTGATACATCGCGCTCCCTCTTGCCGGTCGGACCGCGCTCTCAGGTCGTCTCGACCTTCTTTGCCTTGCTCGAGCCGATCATCTTCCAGTTCTTGTAGAACATGGAATTGATGCGTTCGACGGTGACCGAAACGATGGCGAGAAGGCCGGCGATGAACCTGGGGAATGGCGACGGACGGATGATGTCCATGAACACGCAGTAGCGGCGCCCGTCATACTCGTTGACCGAGCGGTGCAGCAGCGTGTCGTCGAAAATATAGAGCGGGTTGTCGTGCCAGTAGTTCCTGGCGCCGTTGCACTCGACGAAAACCTCGGCCTTCACCGGCAGGAGATTGTAGAGGATGCGCAGGCTGAGCCGCAGCGGTCCGAAATGCCAGGAAGTCGATTCCTTGCCCCTGAAGACCGACACGGCAATGGTCTTGATGTATTTGAAATCCTTGTTGAATTCCGCGACGTTGTCGATCCGGTGCTTGCCATACCACTGATAGACATACATGCCGCGACGGCCGGTGCCGAAATTGGCGTCGATATCGGTGATGATCTCGTCCTTGCGCGCCTTGAAGACGTCGAGAACTTCGTTGACCTCGCGCTGATAGTCCGGCGGAAACTGGTCCAGCTTCCACACACCCGGGTTGCGGTAGCAGACGAGGTCGACCAGCAGATTGAAGGGTGACAGCAGCCAGGTGAAGATGCCGTTGCCGAGGAAATAGCCGCGCAACAGCGACAGGTTCTTGCTGGCGTTGCGCAGCACATCGATCAAGCCGCAGACGATCCAGATCGTGGTCAGGATCGGAATGAAATAGAAGCCGAGCGCGAGAAGCGGCAGCGCAATGACCAGCTGGCGAAGGGTCTTACGGGTTTGTTTTGTCATTGTCGTTCGCGCGGGAGCGCGATCCTGTTCGCATGAGCCAAATTACGGCGACCCCCGCCAGCCGTGCGCCTTGATAGGATTTTTTGTTCCCCCGCACAATGCCGTGCCATCGCAGCAGAATGAACGCCTCCGCCAGCATGCCAACCAGCGCGACGTGGAGAAGAATAGAGGCGGGAATGCCCCAGGGCAGGGTTTCGTCCTGGGGCGACAAGACCAAAGGGGCGCGCAAGCCTATTTTTCCCGCTCGCTGCGCAGCTTCGCCCAATAGTCCAGCCGTTTCCGGATATCGCGCTCGAAGCCGCGTTCGGGCGGATCGTAAAATGTCTGCCGGCCCATCTTTTCCGGAAAATAATCCTGGCCGGAAAAAGCATCAGGCTGGTCATGATCGTAGCGATAGCCGGCGCCGTAATCTTCCTCTTTCATCAGCTTGGTCGGCGCGTTGAGGATGTGCTTGGGCGGCAGCAGTGAACCGAACTCCTTGGCTGCCCGCGTGGCGGCCTTGAAGGCGGTGTAGACGGCATTGGATTTGGGCGCGGTGGCGAGATAGACGGTGGCCTCGGCGAAGGCGAGTTCGCCCTCGGGCGAGCCCAGATAATCATAGGCATCCTTGGCGGCGTTTGCCACGACCAGCGCCTGCGGGTCGGCCAGCCCGATATCCTCCATCGCCATGCGCACCAGCCGGCGGCCGAGATAGAGCGGATCCTCGCCGGCGTCGAACATGCGGGCGAGATAGTAGAGAGCCGCATCGGGATCGGATCCGCGCACCGATTTGTGCAGCGCCGAGATCAGATTGTAGTGACCGTCCTGGCCCTTGTCGTAGATCGGCGCGCGGCGCTGGACGATGCGCTGCAGCCCTTCGGGATCGAACACCTCGCCAGGCTTGGCGGCACGCCAGACTTCCTCGGCCAGCGTCAGCGATGCCCGGCCGTCGCCATCGCTCATGCGGATGAGCATCGCCCGCGCCTCGTCGTCGAGCGGCAGCGCCCTGCCCTCAGTCTCTTCCGCTCGCGTCATCAGTTTGGCGATGCTGTCCTCGCCCAGCGTATGGAAGACCAGCACCCGCGCGCGCGACAACAAAGCCGCGTTGAGTTCAAAGGACGGGTTCTCGGTCGTAGCGCCTACCAGAACGACCGTGCCGTCCTCCATGACCGGGAGAAACGAATCCTGCTGGGCGCGGTTGAAGCGATGGATCTCGTCGACGAACAACAGCGTCTGGCGGCCATTGGCGCGACGCAGCTTCGCCGCCTCGAACACTTTCTTCAGGTCGGCGACGCCGGAAAACACGGCCGATATCTGCTCGAAGGCAAGACTGGTCTCGCCGGCCAGCAGCCGCGCCACGGTGGTCTTGCCAGTGCCGGGCGGCCCCCAAAAAATCATCGAGCCGAGCGAGCCGGAATTGATCAGTCGCGTCAGCGCGCCGTCAGGCCCGGTCAGATGCTCCTGGCCGACGACTTCGCCGAGGTTCTTCGGGCGCAGCCGGTCGGCGAGCGGCCGAAGACCTTTGGTGGGATCCTTGGGCGGCGCTCTTTCCGGTTCATCGACACTGAACAGATCGGCCATGCAAGTCTTTTTGTTGGACGACCCTCAAGATGGGAAGACCGCCTCAGTAGCGCAACACCTGGCGCAGTATCTGCCCGCCGCGCTCGACGGTAAAGCGCCACCAGCGGGTATCCTGCTGGGCAAGCTGCGCCAGCGTCGCCGCCGTATCGACCGTCGTGCCGTTCACCTCACGCACGATGTCGCCCGGCTGGAAGCCGAAATCGGCGGCCGGCGAATCGCGGTTGATGTCGACCACGGTGACGCCCTTGAGGTCGGTGCGCAGGCCAAGCCGCTGGGCGAGCCTGGGCGACAGTTCCGCCACCTTGGCGCCGGAGAACGGGCTGCGGCCATGCAGCGTCACTTCCGAAGCCTTGGCGCCTTCCGGCGCACGCTCCAGCGCAATTTCCATCGTCGCCTGCTGGCCCTTGCTCAGAATGGCGAAGGTCGCCTTGGTGCCGATCGACAACGTCGCCATGCGGTAGTCGAGCGCCTCGATGCCTTCGACGGTCGTGCCGTTAAGCTGCAGCACGACATCGCCGGGCTTCAGCCCTGCCTTGGCTGCCGGTCCAGCTTCCTCGACCGACGAGACCAGCGCACCGGTCGGCTTCTCCATGCCGAGCGATTCGGCGATCTGCGGTGTGACCGCCTCGAACTCGGCGCCGATATAGGGCCGCTCGAAGAAATCGAGCCCGGCCTTGGCCGCATCGGCGAAAGCGCGCACCATGTTGGCGGGGATGGCAAAGCCGATGCCGATCGAGCCGCCGCTGCGGCTATAGATGGCGGTGTTGATGCCGACCAGCTGGCCGCCCATGTTGATCAGCGCGCCGCCCGAATTGCCGGGATTGATGGCGGCATCGGTCTGGATGAAATAGCCCGAATCCGAAACGCCGATATGGCTGCGAGCAAGCGCCGAAACGATGCCACTGGTGGTGGTTTGACCGACGCCGAACGGATTGCCGATCGCCAGCACCAGGTCGCCGACCTCAAGCGCGTCGGAATCGCCGATGGCGATCACCGGGAACGGCTTGTCGGAGGTGATCTTGAGCACGGCAAGATCGAGCGTTTCGTCCTTGAGCATGACCTTCGAGGTGAATTCGCGCCCGTCGGCGGTCGCCACCTTGACCTCGTCGGCATCCTTGATGACATGGAAATTGGTGACGATGACGCCGCTCGGATCGACCAGCACGCCGGAGCCCAACGACGACTGCGCGCGCGGCTGCGCGCGGCCGAAGAATTCCTCGAAGAAAGGATCGCCGTCGAAGGGCGACGTGACCTTGGCCGTCTGCGAGGCGTAGACATTGACCACCGCGGGCGCTGTCTGCTTGACCAGTGGCGCAAACGACAGCTGCACCTCCTCGCGGCCGAACGGCACGCGCTTGTCGGGACCGGAGGTTCCGTTCTCGCCCTCGACGCCATGCAAGAGGTCGGTCAGCACATCGGAAAGGCCGGGATCCGCCGGCTTGGCGGCGTCCTCGGCCAGGGCCTGTCTCACGGCCGGTGCCGCGGCAAAGGCGGCCAGCGCGCAAAGGGCGACAAGAAACAGCCGTTTGAAGTGCATTCCGAATCCTCCAGATCGGGCGCCATTGTCCCGACGATTGTGCAGAATGAAAGGCTAATGCACTGAAATACGGCGATTGTCGTCCAAAAGCACTCAGCCGGCAGGCAAAAAAGCTTGGCGAAGCTTGCCCTCGCGCCAATGCAAAAAGGGGCCCGAAGGCCCCTTGAAGTCATTCCTGGAAAACCGAGCCTTATGCAGCCGCGGTTTCCTCGTTGGCGCCTTCGGCCTCGAGGCGAGCACGGTCGCCGGCGCCCTTGGCGTCGGTGTCGCGGTCGACGAACTCGATGACCGCCATGGCGGCATTGTCGCCGTGGCGGAAGCCCGCCTTCATGATGCGCAGATAACCGCCATTGCGGTCGGCGTAGCGCGGCGCAATCGTGTCGAACAGACGCTTGACGACGCCTTCATTGCCGATCTGGGCAATCACCTGGCGGCGCGCATGCAGGTCGCCGCGCTTGCCGAGCGTCACCAGCTTCTCGACGATCGGACGCAGGTCCTTCGCTTTCGGCAAGGTGGTGACGATCTGCTCGTGCTCGAGCAGCGACACGGCGAGGTTGGCGAACATCGACTTGCGATGGCTAATGCTTCGGGCGAAACGACGGCCTTTGAAACCGTGGCGCATGGCTCTTTTCCTTCTTCAGTTGTTCAAGAGGCCACGGCCTCTGATGATTTTCCGCATGACCGTCGGATCGAGCGGCCCACGCCGCCGATCCTTGGAATTCATGCTCAATATTGATCTTCGTAACGCTTGGCGAGGTCTTCGATGTTTTCCGGCGGCCAGTCCGGCACTTCCATGCCGAGGTGCAGGCCCATCGCCGCGAGCACTTCCTTGATCTCGTTCAGCGACTTGCGGCCGAAGTTCGGGGTGCGCAGCATCTCGGCTTCGGTCTTCTGGATGAGATCGCCGATGTAGACGATGTTGTCGTTCTTCAGGCAGTTGGCCGAACGCACCGAAAGCTCGAGCTCGTCGACCTTCTTGAGCAGCGCCGGGTTGAAGGCGAGCTCGGTGACGGCTTCGGTGGCGACTTCCTTCTGCGGCTCGTCGAAGTTGACGAACAGGCCGAGCTGGTCCTGCAGGATGCGGGCGGCGAAAGCCACCGCGTCCTCGCCCGAGATCGAACCGTCGGTCTCGATGGTCATGGTCAGCTTGTCGTAATCGAGAACCTGGCCCTCGCGGGTGTTCTCGACCTTGTAGGAGACCTTCTTGACCGGCGAATACAGGCTGTCGACCGGGATCAGGCCGATCGGCGCGTCTTCGGCGCGGTTGCGCTCTGCCGGCACGTAGCCCTTGCCGGTGTCGACGGTGAATTCCATGCGGATTTCAGCGCCTTCGTCCAGCGTGCAGATGACGTGGTCGGGGTTGAGGATCTCGACATCGCCAACCGTCTGGATGTCGCCGGCCAGAACCGCACCCGGGCCCTGCTTGCGAACGACCATGCGCTTGGGGCCATCGCCTTCCATGCGGATAGCGATTTCCTTGATGTTGAGCACGATATCGGTCACGTCTTCACGCACGCCGGCGATCGACGAGAATTCATGCAGAACGCCGTCGATCTGCACGGCGGTCACAGCCGCACCGCGCAGCGAAGACAAAAGCACGCGGCGCAACGCGTTGCCGAGCGTCAGGCCAAAGCCACGCTCGAGCGGCTCGGCGACCAGCGTGGTCAACGTCTTCTTCTTCGACGAGAACTCGATCTTGTTCGGCTTGATCAGTTCCTGCCAATTTTTCTGGATCATGATGCTTTCCTTCCGTTGACCCGCCACCATCCAATCGTGGCGGGCGACCTGGAGTGCCGTGGAGGAGCGCCCTGAGGCGCTCGCGCGGCGTTCGGTAATGTCTTAGACGCGGCGCTTCTTGCGCGGGCGGCAGCCATTGTGCGGGATCGGCGTCACATCACGGATCGAGGTGATGGTGAAGCCGGCCGCCTGCAGGGCGCGAAGCGCCGATTCACGACCGGAGCCGGGTCCGCAGACCTCGACTTCGAGCATGCGCATGCCGTGTTCCTGGGCCTTCTTGGCGACGTCTTCGGCGGCCATCTGGGCGGCGAACGGGGTCGACTTGCGCGAACCCTTGAAGCCCTGGGCACCGGCCGACGACCAGGCAATGGAATTGCCCTGCGCGTCGGTGATGGTGATCATCGTGTTGTTGAAGGTCGAATTGACGTGGGCAACGCCCGACGAGATGTTCTTGCGTTCGCGACGGCGAACACGAGCGGCTTCCTTGGCCATGATAGTCCTTTCAGTTGATCTCTACACCGCCGTAATGCCAGCGGCTCCACCTTTGAAAGCGAGTAGTGAATAGGGATTAGCGAATAGGGACCCCTACTCGCTAATTGGCTACTCGCTATTCGCTCACTTACTTCTTCTTGCCGGCGATCGACTTGGCCGGGCCCTTGCGGGTGCGTGCATTGGTGTGCGTGCGCTGGCCGCGAACCGGCAGCGAGCGGCGGTGACGCAGGCCGCGGTAGCAGCCGAGGTCCATCAGACGCTTGATGTTCATGGACACTTCGCGGCGCAGGTCGCCTTCGACCTGGTAGTCGCGGTCGATGGTCTCGCGGATCTGCAGCACTTCCGCGTCGGTCAGCTGGTTGACGCGGCGCTCGGCCGGGATGCCGACCTTGTCGACGATCTCCTGGGCGAACTTCTTGCCAATGCCGTGAATGTACTGAAGCGCAATGACGACGCGCTTGTTGGTCGGAATGTTGACGCCGGCTATACGAGCCATTTCTTCTCTTCTCCATGTGGGCTGGACGAACCAGCGCTATCCAAAATTCCCCGCGTCCGGTGGAGGCCGGCCCATGCGGGAGTTTCCTAGTTTCAATGCGGCTGCCTTGCCCTTGCGGACAAGCAAGCCTCATGCCTGATAGGAAGACGGGCCGCCATAACCCAGCGAACCGTTCCAGTCAAGCGCAATCTCTACTTTGCCGTAACGGTCTCCCGCGTCACTGCCGTGAGCAGCGCTTCGATCTCCGCAGTCACAGTGTCGATACCGGCCATGCCGTCGACGCTCTTCAGCGTGCGTTTGGCGTAGTAATAGCCGATCAGCGGGGCGGTCTTCTTGTAATATTCCCGCAAGCGCTCTTCGAACACCACCGGGTTGTCGTCCTTGCGCACCGGCTGCCCGGCTGCTTTGGCGTCTTCGGCGCGCTTGACGATGCGGCCGACCAGCGCCTTGTCGTCGACGACGAACTCGATCACGGCGTCGAGGCCAATGCCGCGCGCGGCAAGCATCGATTCAACCGAATCGGCTTGCACCAGCGTGCGCGGATATCCGTCGAGGATGAAACCGTTAGCGCAATCGGGCTGATCGATGCGCTCGGCCACGATGGCGTTGACGATGGCGTCGGAAACCAGCTCGCCGGCGTCCATTACCGCCTTGGCGCGCTTGCCGACTTCGGTGCCAGCCTGCACGGCGGCCCGCAGCATGTCGCCCGTCGACAGCTGCGGTATGCCGTATTTCTCTACCAGTCTTTGTGCTTGCGTCCCCTTGCCCGCTCCTGGCGGCCCAAGCAATATCAATCTCATCTGGCCTTCTTCCCCCCGCGCAACTTCGACTTCTTGATCAGGCCCTCATACTGGTGCGCGATCAGGTGGCCCTGAATCTGCGCCACCGTATCGAGGGTTACACTGACCACGATCAGAAGCGATGTGCCACCGAGGTAGAATGGTACGCCAGTCGCCGAAATCAGGAACTCGGGCAGCAGACACACCAGCACCAGATAGATGGCGCCGACGACGGTGATGCGCGTCAGGACATAGTCGATGTAATCGGCGGTGCGCTCGCCCGGACGATAGCCCGGGATGAAGCCGGAATGCTTCTTGAGCTGGTCGGCGGTGTCCTTCGGATTGAACACGATGGCCGTATAGAAGAAGGCGAAGAACACGATCATCGCCGCATAGAACAGCATGTAGAGCGGCTGGCCGTGGCCGAGCGAGGCGAGCACCGTGCTTGCCCATGCCGGCAGATTCGTCGACTGCGAGAAGCCGGCGACCGTTGCCGGCAGCAACAGCAGCGACGAGGCGAAGATCGGCGGAATGACGCCCGACGTGTTGAGCTTCAGCGGCAGATGCGAGGTGTCGCCCTGGAACATGCGGTTGCCGACCTGGCGCTTCGGATACTGGATCAGCAGACGGCGCTGTGCGCGCTCGAAGAAGACGATCAACGCGATGACGACGATGGCCAGCACGATGATTGCGAGAATCAGTCCGGTCGACAAGGCGCCGGTGCGGCCGAGTTCCAGCGTGCCGGAAATGGCGCGAGGCAGGCCGGCAACGATGCCGGAGAAGATGATCAGCGAAATGCCATTGCCGATGCCGCGCGCGGTGATCTGCTCGCCCAGCCACATCAGGAACATGGTGCCGCCAACCAGCGTGACGACGGTCGAGATGCGGAAGAACATGCCGGGATCGTTGACGATGCCGTTACCGCCTTCCAGGCCGACCGAAATGCCATAGGCCTGCACCAGCGCCAGCAGAACCGTGCCGTAGCGCGTGTACTGGTTGATGACCTTGCGGCCCTGCTCGCCTTCCTTCTTCAGCGCTTCCAGCGACGGAATGACCGAAGTCATCAGCTGCATGATGATGGAGGCCGAGATGTAAGGCATGATGCCGAGCGCGAAGATCGCCATGCGCTGCACGGCGCCGCCGGCAAACATGTTGAACATGCCGAGCACGCCCTTGGCCTGCGAGGAGAAGGCCTGCGCGAAGGCATCCGGGTTGATGCCGGGCAGCGGGATATAGGTGCCGAGGCGATAGACAAGCAGCGCGCCGATGGTGAACCAGATTCGCTTCTTCAGGTCCTCCGCCTTGGCGAAGGCCGCAAAATTCAGATTCGAGGCTAGTTGTTCAGCAGCCGAAGCCATGCCTGATTCTCCGCTTGATCACGCTCGATGCCCGCAGCTCAGGCGGCGCGTTTCACCGAAGCCCACGAGATAAGCTCCGGGCTCTCAACATGCAAGCGGCCGCGTTGACGCGGCCGCTTAATTGATTGGATCAAAGCGCAATCGTGAACAAAAACGGATACCGTTCTTGTCGATCGCTCTTCAAATTGCCGTTACTCGGCAGCTGCCGCTTCCGGCAGCTTGACCGAACCGCCGGCCTTTTCGATCTTCTCGATCGCAGCCTTGGAGGCGCCGGCGACGTCAAAGGCAAGCTTTGCCTTGAGCTCGCCGTCCGACAGGATGCGCACGCCGTCCTTGACGCGGCGGATGACGCCGGCGGCAACGAGTGCCTCGGCCGTCACGGTCGCCTTGGCGTCGAGCTTCTTGGCATCGAGCGCGGTCTGGATACGGGCCAGCGACACGACGACAAAGCTCTTGGCGAAGATGTTGTTGAAGCCACGCTTCGGCAGACGCCGGTAGAGCGGCATCTGGCCACCCTCGAAGCCGTTGATGGCGACGCCGGAGCGCGCCTTCTGGCCCTTGACGCCGCGACCGCCGGTCTTGCCCGAGCCGGAGCCGATGCCACGGCCGAGACGCTTCTTGGAGTGCGTCGCGCCGTCCTTGTCACGCAGATCGTTGAGTTTCATCTGGGTTCTCCTGCGCTTTTGCTCAGCCCTCGTCCACGACGCGGACGAGATGCTGGACGGCAGCGATCATGCCGCGCACCGAAGGAGTGTCCTCCAGCGTGCGCTGCTTGTGCATCTTGTTGAGGCCGAGGCCGACCAGCGTCGCGCGCTGTTCCTTCGGGCGGCGGATCGGCGAACCGATCTGCTCAACGGTGATGGTCTTGGTTGCTTTCTTGGCCATGGTCAAAATCCCTGGTCAGATCGACTATTCTTCAGCCGCAACGGCGGTGCCGCGGCGGGCCTGAAGGGTCGAATACTTGATGCCGCGCGCAGCAGCCACATCCTTGGGATGCATCTGGCTCTTCAGCGCGTCGAACGTGGCGCGAACCATGTTGTAGGGGTTCGACGAACCCATCGACTTGGCGACCACGTCATGCATGCCGAGCGTCTCGAAGACAGCGCGCATCGGGCCGCCGGCGATGATGCCGGTACCCTGCTTGGCAGCGCGCAGCAGCACGCGTCCAGCGCCCCAGCGTCCTTCGACGTCGTGGTGCAGCGTGCGACCCGAGCGCAGCGGCACGAAGATCATGTCGCGCTTGGCCGATTCGGTTGCCTTGCGGATCGCTTCCGGCACTTCGCGCGCCTTGCCGTGACCGAAGCCAACGCGGCCCTTCTGGTCGCCGACGACGACGAGTGCTGCAAAACCGAAGCGACGGCCGCCCTTGACGACCTTGGCGACGCGGTTGATGTGGACGAGCTTGTCCACCATGCCGTCATCGCGCTCTTCACGATCGCGGCCGCGGCCGCCATCCCTACGTTCCTGTGCCATATCCTGTTCCTTGTTTTTTTCCGGAAGCACGGTTGCTGATAAGATCCGGTGCCTCTGTGGGTCACCGGGGGCGAAAATTGCTTAGAAGCTGAGACCGCCTTCGCGGGCAGCCTCGGCCAGCGCCTTGACGCGGCCATGATAGATGTACGGGCCGCGATCGAAGACGACTTCCTTGACGCCGGCCTTCGAGGCGCGCTCGGCGATCAGCTTGCCGATAGCGGCCGCAGCCGCGGTGTCGGCGCCGGTCTTGAGCGAACCCTTGAGGTCCTTCTCGAGCGTCGAGGCGGCGGCGATGGTGTGGCCCTTGGCGTCGTCGATGACCTGCACATAGATGTTCTTCGACGTGCGGTGAACCGACAGACGCGGACGCTCGCCGGCGACCTTCTTGATCTGGCGGCGAACGCGCTGCGAACGGCGCTGCGTGGCTTCCTTGGTACCCATGATGGTCTTCCTTGCCTTCAAAAACGGGGGCCGCCATATGCGGTAGGCGAAAGCGCCTCCCGCGACCGCTCCCCGCGGCGTTAAACTTACTTCTTCTTGCCTTCCTTGCGGACGATCTTCTCGCCGGCATAGCGGACGCCTTTGCCCTTGTAGGGCTCGGGACCGCGATACTCGCGAATCTCGGCTGCAACCTGGCCGACCTGCTGCTTGTCGATGCCGGTCACGGTGATTTCCGTCGGCTTCGGCACAGTGATCGTGATGCCGGCCGGCGTCTCGTAGACGACGTCATGGCTGAAGCCAAGTGCCAGCTGCAGGTTCTTGCCCTGAAGTGCGGCGCGATAACCAACGCCGGTGATCTCGAGCTTCTTCTCGAAACCGTCCTTGACGCCCTGCAGGATGTTGACGATCTGCGTGCGCGACATGCCCCACTTGGAGCGGGCGGTCTTGGTCTGGTCACGCGGCTGGACAGCGATCTCGCTGCCTTCCATCTTGACCAGCACTTCGTCGTTCACCACGAACTTCAGCTCGCCCTTGGGGCCCTTCGCCGTCACGGTCTGGCCGTTGACGGTCGCGGTCACGCCCTGCGGCAGCGAAACGGGTTTCTTTCCAATACGAGACATTTTGTTGTCCTCGTCACTTCTCTTGTTTCAGGTCTCTGTCTTCGGGAACGATCCGAAGACCGGATTCCACTTTGCGGTCAGCTGCCAGATCAGAAGATCTGGCAGAGGATCTCGCCACCGACATTCTGTTCGCGTGCTTCGTGATCGGCCATCACGCCCTTCGGCGTCGAAAGGATGGCGATGCCGAGGCCGTTGGCGACGTGCGGGATCGACTTGGCCGAGACGTAAACGCGGCGGCCAGGCTTCGAGACGCGGGCGATTTCGCGCACGACCGGTGCACCGTCGAAATACTTCAGCTCGATTTCGATCTCGGACTTGCCGTTGTCGAAGTCGGTCTGGCTGTAGTCGCGGATATAGCCTTCAGCCTTCAGCACGTCGAGGACGCGGGTACGCAGGCGCGAGGCCGGCGTTGAAACGCTCGACTTCTTGCGGCCATACGCGTTGCGGATGCGGGTCAGCATATCGCCGAGAGGATCGCTCAATGACATGTTATGTCCTCCTTACCAGCTCGACTTGACCAGGCCCGGGATCTGGCCGTTATTGCCGAGATCACGAAGCGCGATGCGCGATACTTTGAGCTTGCGATAATAGGCGCGCGGACGGCCGGTAACTTCGCAGCGGTTGCGGATGCGGATTTTGGCCGAGTTGCGCGGCATGGCAGCAAGCTTCAGCTGAGCGCGGAAACGCTCTTCCATCGGCTTGGACTGGTCCATGATGATCGCTTTCAGGGCAGCGCGCTTGGGACCGTACTGGTCGGCAAGCTTGCGGCGCCTGTTGTTCTTCTCGACTGAGCTGGTCTTTGCCATTTCAGATTTTTCCTTTTCTCGCTGCCGTTACTGGCGGAAGGGGAAGTTGAAGGCCTTGAGCAATGCCCTGGCTTCGTCGTCCGTCTTCGCAGTCGTACAAACGATGACGTCCATGCCCCAGATCTGATCAACCTTGTCGTAGTTGATCTCCGGGAACACGATGTGTTCCTTGATGCCCATGGCGTAGTTGCCACGGCCATCGAAGCTCTTCGGATTCAGTCCGCGGAAGTCGCGGACGCGTGGCAGTGCGATGTTCACGAGGCGGTCGAGGAACTCGTACATGCGTTCCTTGCGCAGCGTGACCTTGGCGCCGATCGGCATCTTCTCGCGGACCTTGAAGCCGGCGATGGAGTTGCGAGCGCGGGTGACGACGGCCTTCTGGCCGGCGATCATCGCCAGGTCTTCGGCCGCGATCGAAGGCTTCTTCGAGTCCGCGGTCGCTTCGCCGACGCCCATGTTCAGCACGATCTTGTCGATGCGCGGAACCTGCATCTCGTTGTCGTAGCCGAACTGCTCCTGCAGCGCCTTGCGGATGGTCTCGTTGTAGACCTGCTTGAGACGCGGCGTGTTCTTGGCAGTCGCCTGCTTGGTTTGAGCCTTAGCCATTGATGACTTCTCCCGAGCGCTTGGCGACGCGCACCTTCTTGCCGTCCTTCTGGAAGATGAAGCCGACGCGGGTCGGCTTGCCATCCTTGGGGTCGGCCAGCGCGATGTTCGACAGCTGGATCGGCGCTTCCTTGGTGATGATCCCGCCCTCTTGGGACTGGGACTGCTTCTGGTGACGACGGATCATGTTGACGCCGCGCACCAGCGCGGTGTCTTCCTTCGGCTGAACCGAGAGGACTTCGCCCGAACGGCCCTTGTCCTTGCCGGCCAGCACGACGACCTTGTCGCCTTTTCTAATCTTTTGCATTGGTCCGGCTCCTTACAGCACTTCAGGCGCGAGCGAGATGATCTTCATGTGGTTCTTGGCGCGAAGTTCGCGCGGAACCGGTCCGAAGATACGCGTGCCGATCGGCTCTTTCTTGTTGTCGACGAGAACGGCCGCGTTCTTGTCGAAACGGATCACGCTGCCGTCCGGGCGGCGGATGTCCTTGGCCGTGCGAACCACGACCGCCTTCATCACATCGCCCTTCTTAACGCGGCCGCGCGGAATGGCTTCCTTGATGGACACCACGATGATGTCGCCCACGGAAGCGTATTTCCGCTTCGAGCCGCCCAGCACCTTGATGCACATGACACGACGCGCGCCGGAATTATCCGCGACGTCGAGGTTTGTTTGCATCTGAATCATGACTGGCCGCCTTCTTCTTTTCTAACGGGACGGGCTCAAAGCCCCTCCCCGGTCTGTCCAAAATTCGTTGTTTACGCCTGGTCCGAAGACACGACGATCCAGCGCTTATCCTTGGAAATCGGCTTCGATTCCTGGATGAACACCTGATCGCCGACCTTGTGGGCGTTGTTCTCGTCGTGCGCCTTGTACTTCTTGGTCATGCGCACGGTCTTCTTCATCACGGGATGCGTGAAGCGCCGTTCGACCTTGACGACTACCGTCTTCTCGTTCTTGTCGCTGACGACAGTGCCCTGCAGAATGCGCTTTGGCATGGTTTTCGTCCTTAAGCCTTCTTGGCCGCGGACTTTTCCGCAGCGATGGTCTTGATACGCGCAATGTCCTTGCGGACCTGCCTCACGCGCGCGGTCTTCTCGAGCTGGCCGGTGGCCTTCTGGAAGCGCAGGTTGAACTGCTCCTTCTTCAGGCTGGCCAAATCGTCGGTCAGCTGGTCCTGGGTCTTGGTCCGGATGTCTTCGGCTTTCATGATCAGCCCGTCCTTATTCTGCGATGCGCTGTACGAAGCGCGTCCTGACCGAGAGCTTGGCCGCGCCGAGACGCAGCGCCTCACGGGCGGTTTCTTCGTTGACGCCGTCGATCTCGAACATGATGCGGCCCGGCTTGACGCGCGCCGCCCAGTAATCGACAGCGCCCTTACCCTTACCCATGCGCACTTCGGTCGGCTTCGACGTCACCGGCACGTCTGGGAAAATACGGATCCACACGCGGCCGGCACGCTTCATCTCGCGAGTGATCGCGCGGCGGGCCGCCTCGATCTCACGCGCGGTGACGCGGTTCGGCTCAAGCGCCTTCAGCCCGAAACCACCGAAATCCAGGTTGGTGCCGCCCTTTGCGGTACCATGGATACGGCCCTTGAACTGCTTGCGGAACTTTGTGCGCTTTGGCTGCAGCATCGTTCTAACTCCAAATTCCTAAATAATCAGGCGTTTTCGCGACGACGACCGCGTTCGCGATCACCACCACCGCCATGCGCAGCATCACCCTCGGTCGCGCGACGCTCCGAAGCCATCGGATCGTGCTCGAGGATTTCGCCCTTGAACACCCAGACCTTGACGCCGCAGATGCCGTAAGCCGTATGCGCTTCGGCCGTGCCGTAATCGACATCGGCGCGCAGCGTATGCAGCGGCACGCGGCCTTCGCGGTACCATTCCATGCGCGCAATCTCAGCGCCGCCGAGACGGCCGGCGCAGTTGATGCGGATGCCTTCGGCACCGAGGCGCATCGCCGACTGAACGGCGCGCTTCATGGCGCGGCGGAACGCGATACGGCGCTCGAGCTGCTGGGCGATCGACTGGGCGACCAGGGTCGCGTCGATTTCCGGCTTGCGCACTTCAACGATGTTGAGGTGCGTCTCGGACTTCGTCATCTCCATCAGCTTCTTGCGAAGCTTCTCGATGTCGGCGCCCTTCTTGCCGATGATCAGACCCGGGCGCGCCGCATGGATGGTGACGCGGCACTTCTTGTGCGGACGCTCGATCACGACCTTGGAGATCGCAGCCTGCTTGAGTTCCTTCTCAAGATACTTGCGGATCTTGATGTCCTCATGCAGCAGCTTGCCGTACTCGCCGGTGTTCGCGAACCAGCGCGAATCCCAGGTGCGGTTGATGCCGAGGCGCAGACCGATCGGATTGACTTTCTGGCCCATTATGCGGCCTCCCCTTTTTCTTCGACTTCACGAACGACGATCGTGAGGTGCGAGAACGGCTTTTCGATACGGCTGGCGCGACCGCGGCCACGAGCGTGGAACCGCTTCATAACGATCGACTTGCCGACATAGGCTTCCGCCACGATCAACGCATCGACATCGAGGTCGTGGTTGTTTTCCGCGTTGGCGATCGCCGATTCCAGCGTCTTCTTGACCGTGCCGGAAATCCGCTTGGCCGAGAATTCGAGGTCGGAAAGCGCTGTCGCGACCTTCTTGCCGCGGATCAGCGCGGCAACCAGGTTCAGCTTCTGCGGGCTGATACGGATCGTGCGCAGAACGGCGCGCGCTTCGTTGTCAGCAAGCCTGCGCGGAGCTTTGGCCTTGCCCATGATTATTTCCTCTTCGCCTTCTTATCCGCGCCGTGACCGTAATAGGTCCGGGTCGGAGCGAATTCACCGAACTTGTGACCGACCATGTCCTCGTTCACCGAGACGGGAACATGCTTCTGGCCGTTGTAGACACCGAAGGTGAAGCCGACGAACTGCGGCAAGATCGTGGAGCGACGGCTCCACATCTTGATCACCTCATTGCGACCACCTTCACGAACCTTGTCCACCTTCTTGAGAAGGTAGCCGTCGATGAAGGGGCCTTTCCAAATAGAACGAGTCACTTGGCGTTACCTCTTCTTAGCTCTTGCGCTGATGGCGCGAGCGCAGGATGAACTTGTCGGTCGCCTTGTTGGACCGCGTCTTCTTGCCTTTGGTCGGCTTGCCCCACGGGCTGACCGGATGACGGCCACCCGAGGTGCGGCCTTCACCACCGCCATGCGGGTGGTCGACCGGGTTCATGGTCACGCCGCGATTGTGCGGGCGCTTGCCGCGCCAGACCGTGCGACCGGCCTTGCCGTCATTGATGTTGCCGTGGTCGGGGTTCGACACGGCGCCGACAGTGGCCATGCAGGAGCCGTGCACGACACGCTGCTCGCCCGAGTTGAGGCGCAGGATCGCCATGCCCTGGTCGCGACCGACCAGCTGGCCGTAGCCACCGGCCGAACGGGCAACCTGGGCGCCCTTGCCCGGCTTCAGCTCGATGTTGTGGACGATCGTGCCGACCGGCATCGAGGCCAGCGGCATCGCATTGCCCGGCTTCACGTCGACCGATTCACCGGCCACGATCTTGTCGCCGGCAGCAAGGCGCTGCGGGGCGATGATGTAGGACAGCTCGCCATCGTCATACTTGATCAGCGCGATGAAGGCGGTGCGGTTCGGATCGTATTCAATGCGCTCGACCGTGCCGACGACGTCGAACTTGCGGCGCTTGAAGTCGATGATGCGGTACGAACGCTTGTGACCGCCGCCGATGAAGCGGGCCGTGATGCGGCCGTGATTGTTGCGGCCGCCCGACTTGGTCAGGCCTTCGGTCAGGCCCTTGACGGGCTTGCCCTTGTAGAGGCCCGAGCGGTCGACGATGACCAGCTGGCGGGTGCTCGGCGTTACCGGGTTGAATTTTTTAAGTGCCATTGTCCTGTCCTCGCGGCCTAGCTCAGAGACCCGTCGCGACGTCGATCGACTGGCCTTCGGCCAGCGTCACTACCGCCTTCTTGACGTCGCTCTGGCGGCCGATCGTGCCGCGGAAGCGCTTGATCTTGCCCTTGCGGACAAGCGTGTTCACGGCCGTAACCTTGACGCCAAACAGCGCTTCGACAGCGGCCTTGATTTCCGGCTTCGACGCCTTCTTGGCGACGTTGAAGACGACCTGGTTATTCTCGGAAGCCATGGTCGACTTTTCGGTGATCGCCGGCGAGACGATCACGTCGTAATGACGAAGGTCGGTCATTTAAAGCGCTCCTCGAGAGCCTCGACGGCGGCCTTCGAAAGGACCAGCGTGCCGCGGCGAAGAATGTCGTAGACGTTGATGCCCTGGATGGGCAGCACGTCGATGTTCGGGATGTTGGTCGCCGCCAGCTTGAAGTTCTGGTCAAGCTCGGCACCGCCGATCACCAAAGCGTTGGTCAGGCCCAGCGTCGCGAAATTCGCGATCAGCGCCTTCGTCTTGGCCTCGGTCAGCTTCAGCTCGTCGATGATGATGATCGACGCGCTCTTGGCCTTGGCCGAGAGAGCATGCCTCAAGCCCAGAGCGCGCACCTTCTTCGGCAGATCGTGCTCGTGGCTGCGAACGACCGGGCCGTGGGCCTTGCCGCCGCCGCGGAACTGCGGAGCGCGTGCGGAATGGTGACGAGCGCGGCCCGTACCCTTCTGCTTGTACATCTTGGCGCCGGTACGCGCGATTTCGGCGCGGCCCTTGGCCTTGTGCGTGCCCTGCTGGCGCTTGGCCAGCTGCCAGCGCACGACGCGCTGCAGGATGTCCTCGCGCGGATCAAGGCCGAAAATCTCCTCGGAGAGTTTCACCTTGCCGGCGTCCTTGCCGCCAAGCGTTGTGATCTTGAGATCCATTATTCTGCTCCCTCTGCGGCCGGAGCCTCGTTCTTGGCGCCACTCTCGGCGGCAACAGCCCGGATCGCGGCAGGCTTCGGCGCATTGGCCGGCAGTGCCACCTTGGCCGCATCGCGGACCAGGATCCAGGCGCCCTTCGATCCGGGAACCGCACCGCGGATCAGGATCAGGCCGCGATCGGCGTCGGTCGAAACGATCTCGACATTCTGTGTGGTGACGCGGGTGTCGCCCATGTGGCCAGCCATATGCTTGCCCTTGAACACCTTGCCCGGGTCCTGACGCTGGCCGGTCGAACCGTGCGTACGGTGCGACACCGAGTTACCGTGCGTCGCGCGGCCACCACCCATATGGTGGCGCTTGATGACGCCCTGGAAACCCTTGCCGATCGTCGTGCCCGTCACATCGACCTTCTGGCCGGCGACGAAGTGCTCGACGGTGATCTCGGCGCCGACATCAATCATGTTGTCGGCGGAGACACGAAACTCGGCGACTTTCGCCTTCGGCTCGACGGAAGCGGTCGCGAAATGGCCGCGCATCGCCTTCGACGTGTTCTTCACCTTGGCAAGGCCAACGCCGAGCTGGACGGCCGTATAGCCGTTCTTCTCCTGCGTGCGCTGAGCCACGACCTGGCAGTTCTCCATCTGGAGAACGGTGACGGGAACATGTTCCCCGGCATCATTATAGATGCGGGTCATTCCCACCTTCTTTGCAATCACACCTGAACGCATCGGTTCAATTCCTTTAGAGTTCCGGGCCAGGGGCACCGCCCCTTACCGCGCTCTCATTCCCTTAGAGCTTGATCTCGACGTCGACACCGGCGGCCAGATCGAGCTTCWTCAAAGCATCGACCGTCTGCGGGGTCGGATCGACGATGTCGAGCAGACGCTTGTGCGTGCGCATCTCGAACTGCTCGCGGCTCTTCTTGTCGACGTGAGGCGACCGGTTGACCGTGAACTTTTCGATCCGCGTCGGCAGCGGAATGGGGCCTCGGACGTTTGCTCCGGTGCGCTTGGCCGTCGACACGATTTCTTTCGTCGAGGCGTCGAGCACCCGGTGATCAAACGCCTTCAGGCGGATGCGGATATTCTGTCCGTTCATGCGTCACTTCCTTGTTCTGGCGCGGCGCGGGCAACTCCGCGCCCGCGACAGATCGGTTTAAGTCTAATTATTCTTTAATGGTGACGACGATGCCGGCACCGACGGTGCGGCCGCCTTCACGGATGGCGAAGCGCAGCTTCTCTTCCATGGCGATCGGCACGATCAGCTCGACATCGACCGTGATGTTGTCGCCCGGCATCACCATTTCCGTGCCTTCCGGCAGCGACACGATGCCGGTCACGTCGGTCGTGCGGAAGTAGAACTGCGGACGGTAGTTGGTGAAGAACGGCGTGTGACGGCCACCTTCGTCCTTGGTCAGGATGTAGGCTTCAGCCACGAACTTCTTGTGCGGCTTCAC
>NZ_JBFUEY010000021.1:0-87794 GCF_056403715.1 Mesorhizobium sp. P2_F5
CCGCTCGTCCATGATGCCAGTCTCTCGCCAAACCATCGCCGGTCCTCCGGCGAGGGAGAAAACTGTCACCTATGCTATCGGTCCATTCTGTTACCTATCTATCCGGGTCGGACACCGCCACCTTCTCCCCGTATAGTGACGGGGAGAAGGAGACTGGCCGCCGTGCCGCACTGGCTCCTTCGACGTTGGCGAAATCATCGGTGACGGCGTTCTTTCTCCCCGTCACTATACAGGGAGAAATGCCCGGCAGGGCAATGAGGGGCGGCGCTGGCCTACGATGTGAAACAGCTAAAGCACACCATAAGCGGCCACGCGCATGCCTGAATGGGCGTGCTTAAAACCTACTGGACCGCGCCTACCAGCACTTGCTGGCCACCGCGGATCGAAACCCAGCGGCCGGTGTTGTCGATCGCTTGCCGCTTGAGGAAGCGGTAGCCGGTGGCGTCCCAGATCTTGACCTTGTCGGTAAGATTGTCGAGGACGTAATCGCCCTTGTCTGTGCGCACCGTCAGCACGGCATGGCCTTCGCCGTCCGGCTTGCGCACGACGGTGATCAGGAGATCGGCCAGCGACACGCCCGAGCGGGAGAGCTGGCGACGCTTTTCCAGCACATAGTCCTCGCAGTCGCCGACGCCCTTGTCGGGATAGGCCCAGACTTCGTCCTTGCCGTAAATGTCGTAGTCGCTCATCGGCTTGACGGCGGCGTTGACCCTTGACGTCACGTTGATCAGCTTGCGCATGAACGCGTCGGTCATCTCGGCCGGGTTGAGATTGCTTGGCCGGATCGAGCATTCGCCTGGATGGGACTTGCAGAAATCATAGTGGCCGATCGGCTGCGAGGTCATGCCGCCGGTCGCCATGGCGCCGCCCGCCGATGCCGGCGCCGCCCAGCATCCCAAAACCGCAAGCCCTGTTGCCGCACACAAGCGCAGCGTCCGTGCCATCGCTGAGGAAGTCATTGTCCCCGTTCGCCCTTGTTGTTAACGAAAGGTTAAAGGGGATTTACAGTCCGTGTCAATTATGGGGGGAGCGAGATTCATCGGCATGGTTACCCGCGCCCGCCCAACAGCGTCTATTGTGCAACAGAACGCCTCTGGCGTGCAAAGTCGCCCTGCTGTTGCAGGCAATGCACGCCACAGCTGTATCGAGCCTCAGCCCTTGGCGGAGCGAACCAGCCTCGGCTTGACCGCCACGCGGTTCTGGCGGCCGTAGCTGGTGATGAAATCGACGATGCGCGGCACGATCTCGGAGCGGAAGCGCGAACCGTTGAAGACGCCGTAATGGCCGACGGCCGGCTGCATGTAGTGGGCATGCCGGTCGGCCGGAATGTTGGGGCAGAGGTCGTGCGCGGCCTGGGTCTGACCGAGCCCGGAAATGTCGTCGTTCTCGCCTTCGACCGTGAACAGCGCGACGTTGCGGATCGCCTTGGTGTCGACGATTTCGCCGCGATGCATCATCTCGCCCTTGGGCAGAGCATGGCGCACGAACACCGTGTCGACGGTCTGCAGATAGAACTCCGCCGTCAGGTCCATCACCGCCAGATATTCGTCGTAGAAATCGCGGTGCTTCTCGGCATTGTCGCCGTCATGCTTGACTAGGTGCATGAAGAAGTCCTTGTGGGCGATGATGTGGCGGTCGAGGTTCATGCTCATGAAGCCCGACAGCTGCAGGAAGCCCGGATAGACCTCGCGGCCGAAGCCCGGCACCGGCCACGGTGCGTTCATGATCACATTGTCGCGGAACCAGTCGATGCCCTTTTCCTTGGCCAGAAGGTTGACCGCGGTCGGGTTGCGGCGGGTGTCGATCGGCCCGCCCATCAACGTCATGGTCGAGGGCACGAAGGGATCGCCGCGCTTTTCCATCAGCGCCACCGCCGCCAGCACCGGCACCGAAGGCTGGCACACCGCCATCACATGGGTGTCCGGCCCCAGCGCATGCAGCATGGCGATGATGTAGTCGATGTAATCGTCGAGGTCGAAATGGCCGTCCGTCACCGGCACCATGCGGGCATCGACCCAGTCGGTGATGTGCACGTCGGCATAGGGCAACATCGCCTCGACCGTGCCGCGCAGCAGCGTCGCGTAATGGCCCGACATCGGCGCCACGATCACAAGCTTCGGGTCGGCCTTGCGCCCGGCAGGCACGGACCGTTCGAAGCGGGTTAGGTTGCAGAACGGCCGCGACCACACCGTCCTTTCGTTGACCTCGACGCTCTTCCAGTCGACCACGGTCTTGGTCAGGTCGAAATGCGGCTTGCCGTAACGGCGCGTCGTGCGCTCGAACAGTTCGGCGGTCGCAGCCACAGAGCGGCCCCATGGCGTGTGCGAAAACGGATTGAGCGGATTGGTGTAGAATAGCCGCACCGCATCGGCATAGAGCCGCGCGGGCTGCAGGGCGGCATGGTTCATTTCATAGAGCTGGTAGAACATCAGGTACTCCGCAGCTGTCGTGACTGAAGGACGACGAGCAGCGCCGAGCCTTGAATGTCTCGCGCGGAGGTTAACAAGATATTGCTGCGATGCAATACGTCACGTGGCGTGACATATGCCATTCTTTGGTCCAAGGCCTTGAGAATCCGCTTTGAACGGAGGCAGCCGGCTCAATGTGCAGCTGCGAAGCGCGCAGCTGTTGGATTATACGGGCAGGATGCGCCCGGCCCGGATGGGCCGGACTTGGACAGATTTAGACGCGCGCCATGCAGACGGAGGTATGGCCCGAGCCGATGAAGCCGAGCTGGCCGGCGGCGCCCTTCGACAGGTCGAGCACGCGTCCCTTGATGAACGGGCCACGGTCGTTGATGCGCACGATGACGCTGCGGCCATTGTTCTGGTTGGTCACCTTCAGCCTGGTGCCGAAGGGCAGGCTGCGATGCGCGGCGGTCATTGCCGACGGGTTCATGCGCTCGCCATTGGCGGTCCGGGAGTGCAGCGCGTACCAGGAAGCACGGCCGCATTGGGCGGCGGCGGAGGAGGCGGATGCGCCGACCATCAGGCCAGCCGCGATCGTTACCGCGACAAGCGCGGTTTGGTTCTTCTTGTTCATTTAGGGAGGCTCCTTTTACAGACCCCAGCCGTTAAGTGTCGAATAAGGCAGGAAATGCGGCAGGTATCTGGCGGTTCCGTGGCGCTGACACACGTTTGGAGTCACTGGGAAACAGTTTGTCAGGGGTTTTTCGCGATGCGCTGGGGTATTTCAGGCGGCTTTCGCGACGATCTTGCAGATACCTTCAGCAAGATAAGGCGTTATTATACAAGTAAAAACACGCGCGACTGGACCTCTTCCTTTCGCTCTTTCATCACGGCCATGGCACAGTTGACGATCGACTTGGGAAAGGAATCTCGGCGATGAGACTGTTCAGATATCTGCTGGCCCTGATTGTGCTGGCTATCGGCGCGCTGTGGTCGCTGCAGGGCATCGGCGTGGTCGGCGGCAGCTTCATGACCGGCCAGCCGCAATGGCTCTATATCGGCATCGTCACCATACTGGTCGGCCTGCTGGGCCTGGCGTGGGCGAGCCGCTCGCCGAGGTGAGCTTCGACGAAAGCTCGACCCCCACTCCGTCGAGCTTCGCTCGCCACCTCTCCCCCGATCGACGGGGGAGAGGAAAGGCGCGAGCTTATACTGGGAGGCTCCTTTCCTCTCCCTCCGGAGGGGGGAGAGGTGGCTCGGCGAAGCCGAGACGGAGTGGGGGAAGCCGCTGGTCAATCGCGCCGCCGCCGCAAGACAGCCCCTACCCGAACAGCTGATCCAAAATCCTGCCTTCCAGGCGGGCGAGCTCGACGGAGCCGCGCCGGCGCGGCCGCGCCACCGGCACCTCGAGGTCGAGCGCGATCCGACCCTCGTCGATCACCACCACCCGGTCGGCAAGCGCAACCGCCTCGGCGACATCATGCGTGACCAGCACGGCGGTGAATTTCTGCTCCAGCCAGATGCGCTCCAGAAGCTGCTGCATTTCGATCCGGGTCAGCGCGTCGAGCGCGCCGAGCGGCTCATCCAGCGCCAGGATCTGCGGCTGGCCGATCAGCGCGCGCGCCAGCGCCACGCGCTGCTTCTGGCCGCCGGACAGCACAGAGGGCCACTCATCGGCGCGGTCGGCAAGGCCGACTTCGCCCAGAATAGCGAGCGCGCGCCGCCTGGCTTCCGCGCCGGCGGCAATGCCGGTCAGCCCGACCTCGACGTTTTTGACCACGCTGGCCCAGGGCAGGAGCCGAGGTTCCTGGAACATGAAGCGCGTGCGGTTCTCTTCCCCGGAGCCGGTCTTTGCTTCCGTCCCGAATGTCAGGGATCCGGCGGTTGGCCGGTCGAGCCCGGCCAGCAGCCGCAAAAGCGTGCTCTTGCCGCAGCCGCTCTTGCCGATGACGGCAACGAACTGTCGGACCGGCACGTCGAGATCGATGCCGTTGAGCACGACCTTGTCGCCAAAACGCTTTTCCACGCCCTTGAAGGCGAAGGCGCGCGGGCTTTCGACTGACACCGCCGGCCGCGTCGGTATCGGCGTGGCGACCAAGGAGCGGACGGCGGCGAGGCTGGCGGCGGGCATCGATACCTCAGGCGTTCTGGAAGGCGGGATGCCAGCCGAGCGACAGCCGCTCGAGCAGGCGGGCAAGGCTGTCGGCAAGCTTGCCGAGCAGCGCATAGATCAGGATCGACAGCACGACGACGTCGATCAGCAGGAATTCGCGCGCCTGCATGGCCATGTAGCCGAGGCCGGAACTGGCCGAGATGGTTTCGGCGACGATCAGCGTCAGCCACATGATGCCCAAGGCATAGCGCAGGCCGACGAAGATCGCCGGCAGCGCACCGGGCAGGATGACCTGAAAAAACAGCGCGCGCCGGTCCATGCCGTAGACCCGGCCCATCTCGACAAGCTGCGGGTCGACGCTCTGGATGCCGAGCAGCGTGTTGACATAGATCGGGAAGAACACGCCGAGCGCCACCAGGAAGAGTTTTGCTTCCTCGTCGATGCCGAACCACAGGATGACCAGCGGGATCAGCGCCAGATGCGGAATGTTGCGGATCATCTGCAGCGTCGTGTCGGTCAGGCCGCGGCTCAGCGCCGACAACCCATTGGCAAGGCCGAGCGCAAAGCCGATCGAGCCGCCGATGGCGAAGCCGGCCAGCGCGCGCAGCGTGCTGACGCCGATGTTTTCGATCAGCTCGCCAGACAGCGTTAACCGCCAGAAGGCCTCGGCCACCGCACTCGGCGCCGGCAGCACATTGGCCGGCATGACGCCCACGCGGCTGGCGGCTTCCCAGCCAACAATCACCGACGCCGGCAACACCCAGCCTATGCCGTTCTTGCGGATGCGCTCAGCAAAGCTCATGACGAGGCCTGCAGGCGGTTGGCGCCGTGGAAGCCGACCGCGAACTCGTTGGCGATGTTCTCATGCGCACGCGCCCGTTTGGTGCCGAGGCCGAGACGCGGGAACAAAAGCTCGGCAACGCGGTAGGCTTCCTCGAGATGCGGGTAGCCGGAGCCGATGATGGTGTCGATGCCGATCGCCTGATACTCGCGGATGCGCTCGACGATCTGCTCTGGCGAGCCGACCAGCGCGGTGCCGGCGCCGCCGCGCACCAGCCCGACGCCGGCCCACAGATTGGGCGACACCACCAGCCGGTCGCGGCGGCCGCCATGCAGTTCTGCCATGCGCCGCTGGCCGACCGAATCCATCTCCTTGGTGAAGCGGGCCTGAGCGTTTTCGATCTGCGCATCGGTGACGTGGCTGATCAGCCGGTCGGCGGCGCGCCAGGCCTCTTCCTCGGTCTCGCGCACGATGAAATGCAGCCTGATGCCGAAACGCAGTTTTCTGCCGCGCCGTTCGGCTTTCCTACGCGCAGCAGCCAGCTTTTCGGCGACCTGCGCCGGCGGCTCGCCCCAGGTCAGATACATGTCGACCAGGTCGGCGGCGAGCTCCTGGCCTGCATCCGACGAGCCGCCGAAATAGAGCGGCGGCCGCTCTTGGCTCGGCAGAAGGTCAAGCCGGCCATTGTCGACGCGGTAGTATTTGCCGTTGAAATTGACGCTCTGGCCCGACACCAGCGCACGCCAGATGGTCAGGAATTCCTGCGCCTGGGCATAGCGCTCGTCATGCGGCAGGAAGACGCCGTCGCCGGCGAGTTCGGTCGGATTGCCGCCGACCACGACATTGAGCAGCAGCCGGCCATTGCTCAGCCGGTCGAGCGCCGCCGTCTGGCGCGCCGCGAAGGTCGGCAGTGTCACGCCGGGCCGCAGCGCCACCAGGATTTTGAGCTTTTCCGTCAGGGCCGCAAGGCCAGAGGCGGTGATCCAGGAATCCTCGCAGTTCTGCCCGGTCGGCAGCAGCACGCCGGGAAAGCCGAGCCGGTCGACCGCTTGCGCGATCTCCTTGAAATAGGCGAACTCCGGCGGCCGCTGCTGCTGCTCGGAACCGAGATAGGAGCCGTCGCCATGCGTCGGGATGAACCAGAAGAAATCGAGTGGCCCGGCTTGCGGATTGGCTTGAGCGGTCATGGCGAAATCCTTGAAGCGGAAACGGCAAAGGCGCCGGACGTTTCCGCCCGTCGCCGCGCGAGAAAAATCAATTGCCCGGTGCGGTCCACACGGCGTCGGAAATGCGAACCGCGTTCGGGATCAGCTTGAGCTTGTAGAAGCGGTCGGCGGTCGCCTGCTGGCCGGCGATGATCTCGTCGGTGATCGGGAAGATGCCGAACTTGGTGCGGTTGGCGGCGATCGTCTGCGCGTCGAGCGGCACGCCGGTCACTTCGTGCAGGGCGGCGGCCACCTTGTCGCGGTTCGCGTCCGCCCATTTCGCCGCGACGCCGAGCGCCGCTATCGTCGTGGTGATGGCCTCCGGATGCGCCTTGGCAAAATCCTTGTTGGCGAGGAAATAGGTGTTCACCTTGAGCACCTCGCTGGAGCGCGCCAGCACGCGCGGCTGGTAGCGCGTCTCGGCGATGGCGAAGAACGGATCCCAGACAGCCCAGGCATCGATCTGGTCGCTGGCGAAGGCTGCCGCAGCATCGGCCGGGCTGAGGTAGACCGGCGTGATCTGGTCGAAGGGGATGCTTGCCTTTTCGAGCGCCGCGACAAGCAGATTGTGGGCGCTGGTACCCTTGCCGACGCCGATCCGCTTGCCCTTGAGATCGGCGAGCGACTGGATCGGCGATGCCGGCTTGACGAAGATCGCTTCGCCGTCACCGTTTGCCGGAAGTGCGGCGGCATAGACGATGTTGGCGCCGGCCGACTGGCCGAAGATCGGCGGCGCGTCCCCGGTCCAGCCGACATCGATGGCGCCGACATTGAGCGCTTCGACCAGCGGCGGGCCGGCGGTGAATTCGACCCATTTCACCGCGACACCCTTGTCGCTCAGCGCCTTCTCGATCACCTGCTGCTGCCGGGCGATGACCGGCAGGCCGGTCTTCTGGTAGCCGATGTTGAGCTGCTTCAGCTCCTGCGCCGAGGCGCTAAACGACAATGCGGCGCTCGCCGCCAAAAGGCCGAGGCCGAAAACGCGTCTGGTCAGGCTGAACATGATCCCTCGCTGCGAATAGGCGCCCGGAAAACCCGCGCGGCCGGTTGATTGAGGAATTAGGTTAGGTAGGTCTATAAATTTAGTAGAGAAACGATTTTGCGAGTTGAATCCGAGAAGAGGAACCATTTTCCATGCTTGGGCGCGAAGGAACGCGATGCTCGATCAGCCTCGCTGCTTTCGTGTGCCAATCACCACCCCTCACTGCGACCAGTACTGCCAGGCCCAGTAAAACCCTTCGTCGCGCGGCGGCAGGCGGTCGCGCTCGGCGTCGAGCGGCACTGGCGCCGGTGATTTCGGCTGCGGCTCAAGCCGAGGGTTCTCCCTCCAGGCAAGCAGCCAGTTGCCGAGATGGGCGAACAGCACGGCGGTGGATTGGGTCATGACATCACTCCTTCTGTCCTGCGAAGCGAAAGCGGCCAGTCAAACTGGCGGGCTCTGTAGTCATTCGCGTCCCGCCCACGGAACCAGCTGACGCTCGATCCGGCGGATGATGAATTCCAGCACGAAGGCTATTGTCGCGATCACCAGAATGCCCATCACCACGACATCGGTGACCAGGAACTGCGCCGCCGACTGGATCATGAAGCCGAGGCCGCGTGTCGCCGCCACCAGTTCGGCGGCGACCAACGTCGACCAGCCGGCGCCGAGCGCGATGCGCAGGCCGGTCAGGATCGACGGCAGCGCGCTGGGCAGGATGACGTGGCGCACCACTTGCGCCCGCGTCGCGCCGAGTGAGCGCGCCGCATTGATGCGCTCCTTTGAGACGCCGCGCACGCCCGAAGCCGTCGACAGCGCCACCGGCGCCAGCATGGCGAAGGCGATCACCAGGATTTTTGACGGCTCGCCGATGCCGAACCAGATGATGACCAGCGGCAGATAGGCGAGCGGCGGGATCGGCCGCAGGAATTCGAGCAGCGGATCGAAGATACCGCGCCCGACCGTCGAGATGCCGATGGCCAGCCCGACCGGCACGCCGATGACGATGGCCGCGAGCAGCGCTGCGAACACACGACCAAGGCTGGCGATGATGTGCTGGATGAGTGTGGCGTCGACGAAGCCGTCACGGGCAACGGCAATGAACTTCGCCCACACGGCGGCGGGCGACGGCAGGAATACTGGCGACACGAGTTGCAGGCGGGCGGACAGCGCCCATGCCGCCAGCACGACCAGAATGGTAACGGCGCTGATCACGCGCGATGAAACCGCGCGCCGCTTCCGCGCCGGCCGCGACCACGGGACCGAGATGGCATCGGTCTCGTCGGTCCCAGGGGTTTGCCGCTCGCTGTAGGAGGTGACGCTCATGCCGCCTCTCCCTCGAAGATCGCGTCCGTCAGGTCCGCGCGCGCCGCGGCAAAGGCAGGATCGGCCTTGATGCCTCTGATCGGCTCGCCCGCGGCATAGCGTCGGCTGAAGCCGGTCTCGAACGTCCGCACCACGCGGCCCGGCCCGGGCGCCAGCACGACGATGCGTGTGGCCAGCACCAACGCCTCCTCGATGCCGTGCGTGACCATCAGCACGCCGACCTGGGCTGCCGTCCACAAATCGAGCAGCGTCGTCTGCATACGCTCGCGCGTCAGCGCATCGAGCGCGCCCAGCGGTTCGTCGAGCAGCAAAAATTCCGGTTCGGCGGCGAGCGCGCGGGCCAGGCCGACGCGCTGGCGCATGCCGCCGGACAATTCCCAGATGCGCTTGTCGCCGGCGCCGTCGAGCTTGACCAGCGCCAGCAATTCGTCGGCGCGGCGCGCCCGCTTCGCCTGAGGCACGCCGCGCAGCCTGAGCGCGAAGGCGACGTTTTCACGCGCTGTCAACCAGGGAAACAAAGCATCGTTCTGGAACACCACGGCGCGGTCCGGGCCTGGGCCGGTGATCGGCCTACCGCCGATCGTGGCGACCCCGCGCGCCGGCTCGACCAGGCCGGCGGCGACGTTGAGCAGCGAGGTCTTGCCGCAGCCGGAGCGGCCGACCAGCACGACGAAATCACCCTTGGCGACATCGATCGACACCCGCTCGACGGCCGGCGCTGCCTGGCCGTCATAGTGAACCGAGACCTTGTCCAGGATGAGATGGGGGTCCAGAACGAGATGAGGCATGGGATAGCTCCGGAAGAGATCCGCCTGCCCCGAAACCGCTCCTCGTTCGGCGGTTCCGGGACAGGCAACACGCGGCGTCAGGGAAGAAGAAACCGCGCGTGTTCAGAGCAATTCCAGGAAAAGTGTGAAGCGGTTTTCCCTTGGGAGTTGCGTGAAAACGAAGATCAGTTCGAAGCCAGGGCTTCGGTCACGTATTTCGACGACACATATTTCGAATAGTCAGGCAGCACGGCGTCGATCTTGCCCTGCTGATTGAGGAAAGCCGAAGCCGCCTCGATCGCCTTGACCGTGCCGCCACCAAGGAACTTGTCGGAAGCCTGCTCTTCCAGCGTCGGGAAGACGTAGCCCTTCAACTGCGGCACCTCTTCCAGCTTGGCGCCGGTGATCTTGGCGATCTTGGCCGCTTCCGGCGACGACACCGACCAGGCGTCGGGCTTGGCCAGGAACTGGGCGTAGGACTCGCCGGTCACCTTGACGAAGTCGCGCACGGCTTCCGGGTTCTTCTCGGCAAAGTCGGTGCGCACGATCCAGGCGTCGAAGGTCGGCGCGCCCCAGGCGGCAACCTGCGAGGAATCCAGCACCACCTTGCCTGTCGTCTTGATCTGGCCGAGCGCCGGATCCCAGACATAGGCCGCGTCGATGTCGCCGCGGGCGAAGGCGGCGGCGATTTCCGGCGGCCTGAGATTAAGGATCTCGACCGACTTCGGGTCGACGTTTTCGTGCTTCAGCGCCGCGAGCAGGCTGTAATGCGTGGTCGACACGAACGGCACTGCCACCTTCTTGCCGGCGAGGTCGGCGATCTTCTCGATGCCGGACCCGTTGCGGGCGACCAGCGCTTCGGATTCGCCGATCAGGCCGACGACGAAGATGGTCTGGATCGGCAGTTCGCGGCTGGCGGCTGCCGCCAGCGGGCTCGAGCCGACATAGCCGATGTCGACCGAACCGGAAGCGACAGAGGCGATGACGTCGGCGCCGGAATCGAACTTGCGCCAGTCGATCGTGGCCTTGGTCGCCTTTTCATAGGCGCCGTCGGCCTGCGCTACTTTCGAAGGTTCGACCACCGTCTGGTAGCCGATGGTGATCTTGAGGTCCTGCGCCTGGGCCGGGCCAAGGAAGGCCGCACCCGCCAAGGCTGCCGACGACAGCAGAATAATGCGTCGAGAAATGCTGGACATGAAAGGCTCCATAAAAAGAGAAAAACCGGATGCCTGTTCATAGTCAGCTAATTCTATCGGGTTTGTAGAGTTAAATCCTTCCAAGCAAGACGCGCTTGTTAGAAAAAAGCCACCGGCTGATGCGGGCAGGGAGACATTGATGGTCGGCAGGCCACGTTGAGCGATGGCGGGACAGTGCCGGATTTTCACCGGCTTCCAATAGGCATCGTTCCGCGGCGTGATGTTGCGGACCGACAGCCGCCAACGCATTGTGATTCTCCACGCGCGATCGTGTAAATGCGGCCAAACCACAAAGCCGGTCGTTTCGGCCGGCCGCCAAGAGGCAGCCTTTTCATGCTGGTACGCCTGACCATGATCGGCAGCGGGGCGACGCCCGCCACGCGCAACGGGTCGTTCCCCGTCGACGAGGCGCTGGAGCCGCAATCCCTGGCGCTTGCAGCAACGATGGCCCTGCGCCGCGCCGACCGGGTCTGGACAAGCCCGGCGCTGCGCGCCCGCCAGACCGCCGGGGCGATGGCCCTGCAGCCCTCGGTCGAGCCATTGCTGGCTGAGCAGGATTTTGGCCACTGGGCCGGCAAGAGTTTCGAGGAAATCCAGGCGCTAGAACCGGAAGGCATCGCGGCCTGGTTCGGCGACACTGAGGCCGCCCCGCATGGCGGCGAGTCGATGGCCGATGTGGCGCGGCGCACCGCGCGCCTCATGGATGGCCTGATCCAGACGAGCGGCCACACCATCGCGGTGACGCATGCCAGCGTCATCCGCGCGGCAATCGTCCACGTCCTCGGAGCGCCGCTTTCGGCCTGCCGCAGGATCGATGTCGAGCCGCTGAGCCTCACCGATTTCCGCAGCGACGGAAGCCGCTGGATGTTGCGCTCGACCGGCGTGCCGGTGGCCGCCAAGGTCGTCCGGTCACAGAGCGGCAAGGTGGCGTCCTGACATTGGAGGGTGGCGAGCCGGTTTGTGCAGCTGGTGTTTCCGTCGATCCGCCGGCTGCGACCGAAAATTCCCGGCAAACCCCCGAATGCCGCAAATCCATACTGCAAATGGCAGGTGATTTGAAAACGCGTTCCGCGTGTTCAGAGGTAAGTATAGTAATCTTATCGACATTAGGAACTGGAGCAGCCAACGGTCGCGACAATCGCTTGCTGCTGGCTGTGACCTTAACGGCACAAAGCCTCGTTAAAGTGACCTCCGCAGCGTGAAAACGAAGCAAAATCAAGGTTTCTCGGCTTGTACATCATGTCACTAGAATTTATGTGTCAAAGCAGCTTGCACGCGGCGGGGAGGCACGTCAGGCGTTTCGCAACCGATGGTTCTGAACCATCGCCTGACAGGGAAACGTTCGCTTTATGCTCACCAAAAAAGGCAAGTACGGCCTCAAGGCGCTGGTCCATCTGGCGCAACTGCCGGTCGGTCAGCTCGCCTTCGTCGGCGACATCGCCAGCGGCAACAACATTCCAAAAAAGTTCCTCGACGCCATTCTGGGCGAATTGCGCAATGCCGGTTTCGTCCAGAGCCGCAAGGGCAAGGAAGGCGGCTACCGCCTGGCGCGCCCGGCCGACGAGATCAAGGTCGGCCATGTCGTGCGGGTGCTTGACGGACCGCTCGCGCCCATCCCTTGCGCCAGCCGCACCCAGTATCAGCGCTGTGAAGACTGCAATGAGGCGACATGCCAAGTCCGACATCTGATGCTCGAGGTTCGGCAGGCCATCGCCGAGGTGCTCGACCAGCGCTCGCTGGCCGAGATGCGCGACATCGGCCTCGACGACCTCACGGTCGCGAGGGACGAGCTTGCGCCGACGCAGAAGGTCCTCGCCTGATCCTCAGCGTGCTCGCATGAGTGTCGGGCGCACCAATTCGAGCATCCCCAGTTCGATCATAATCGTCGGCGGCGGCGCCAGCGGCGTCGTGCTTGCCGCGCATCTCCTGAAATCGGCCAATCCGGACCTGCGCGTCACGCTGATCGAAAAGCGTCCGCATTTCGGCCAGGGCATCGCCTATTCGACGCTGCTGTCGGCGCACGTGCTGAATGTCAGCGCCGCCGGCATGAGCGCCTATGCCGACGATCCCGGCAATTTCTGGCGCTGGCTGCAGGCCCGCGGCCTGGTAAGCCAGGAGCAGACGCCGCAGACACCATTCTACGCGCCGCGCAGCGTCTATGCCCGCTATCTCAAGGAACTGCTGGACGAGCTCGAAGCCCGCGAAAAGGAAACCGGCCGTCTCAGGCTGATCCGCGAGGAGAGCCTGTCGATTTCGCCGACTTCCTCCGGCGTCGAGGTGGTGCTGGCCAACGGCACCAGCGTCGTTGCGCATCTGGCGGTGCTAGCCACTGGCCATGACGAACAGCCCGGCGCCGGCCAGGGCCACGCCATCCGCATGGGCACAGAGGCCGACACCGCGCTCGATCCCGACGCCAAAGTGCTGGTGCTGGGCACCGGCCTCAGCATGGTCGACGCCTTCCTGTCGCTCGAGCAGCGCGGCCACAAAGGCGAGATCGTTGCCGTGTCGCGGCGCGGCCTGCTGCCGTCGCCGCACCGCAAGGGCAACCCGATCAAGCTCGATGTCGCCGACATTCCGCTCGGCACCCAATTGTCCTATTTCGTCGGCTGGTTCCGCGACCTGATCCGCGAAAACCAGAGAGCCGGCATCGACTGGCGCGACGTCGTCGATGGTCTGCGGCCCTTCAACCAGAAGATCTGGCAGAACTGGCCGTCCTCGGCCAAGCGCCGCTTCGTCGAGCACACCAAGGCCTGGTGGGACATCCACCGCCATCGGCTGGCGCCGGAGGTGCATGCCCGCGTCACCGAGGCGGTGCGCACCGGCCGTATCCGTCCCGTTGCCGGTCGCGTCGTCGGCATCGAGGCCGGCGATGGCTTCACCATCGACATCCAGACCCGCCACACCCAGGCGCTGGAGACGCTGGAGGTCGCCCGCATCTACGATTGCACCGGCATCGCCAGGGACATTTCGACGACGTCGAACAGCGTCGTGCGCTCGCTGGTCGACCGCGGCCTGGCGCGGCCCGACCCGCTGCGGCTTGGTCTCGATGTCTCGGCCAAATGCGAGATCATCGCCGGCGACGGTGCGGTCTCGGCCAAGATCCTCGCCGTCGGCCCGCTGACCCGCGGCACCTTCTTCGAGATCGACGCCATCCCGGATATTCGCGTCCAGTGCGCGCGGCTGAGCAAGCAATTGCTGGGTTAGAGCAATTCCTAAATCTGACGGACCGTATTCGGTTCGACCCGCGAGCGCCTTCCACGATCGCACCATGGGCTATCCGGCGGCAGGCAAAAGAATGGCCGGTGCGGGGGATGCTTGGGTTGGAAGCGCACCGCACCGGCCATCGCGGGATTAGGCTTGGATTTGGGATCGTCCCCCCGCTATTGGCCAAGTTACATACATATTAGTCATAGCTCAATTAGGACTGAAGTCCCTACCGTCGGGGAACGCCTGGACACCATTCCGGGAAAAGGTGTGAAGCGCTTCCCCGGGAAAAGCGCGTAGCGTTTACCCAGGGGACCGCGCCCAAAGAGAGAGCGCTCAGCCGCCCAATGCCTCGCACACCAGGCGCGCGGTTTCGGCGCCGGAAAAATTCTGCTGGCCGGTGATCAGATTGCCGTCGCGTATGGCGAAACCGCGCCATAGTCCGGCCTGGACATAATTGGCGCCGATCGCCTCGAGCTCATCCTCGATCCGCCACGGCATCAGATGCTTGCCGCGTTCGAGCGCGCCCATCGCCCAGGTCGCCTCGTCGGCGAAATCCTCCTCGGCATTGGCAAAGCCGGTCACCGTCTTGCCGGCTGCGAGCAGCGTTCCGTCAGCGCGCCTGGCATAGCGCAGCAGCGCGGTGCCGTGGCACAGAGCCGCCGCGACTTTGCCGGCTTCGTGGAAGGCGACGAAAATCTGCTGCAGCGTCGTTGCGCGGTCGTAGCTGAACATCGGCGCCTGACCACCGGCGACGACGATGGCGTCGAAACTGTCGACATCGATCTCCGCCACCGGCCGCGTGGTCTCGACCAGCGCGGCGAGCTTCGGGCTGGCAATGAAACCGAGCGAAATGAGATCGGTTTCGGAATAGCCTGAAGCGTCGCGCGGGTCGCTCAGCGCGTCGGCTTCGCATTTGCCGCCATCGGGCGAAAAGATCTCGACGGCATAGCCGCGTTCGGTGAAGGCAAACCACGGGTGGGTAAGCTCGCTCCACCAGAAGCCGACCGGCCAGCCGGTCGTGGTCGAGATGGCCGGATTGGCGATGACGATCGCCACCCGCTTCGGGCTCTTGGCATTGACCGGATTGGGATCCCGAACACTCATTCTCGCTCCTCCTTCGATATTGCCGACAAGCTGCCGGGCCGCAACCCAGCCATCTGGCCGGGCAAATTCCGCTTTCGCCGCCGCAAGGCCTTGCCTAAAATCGGCGCATGACCCAACGCGGAAGACTCTATGGCTGCCCGGTCGAGTTCGCGCTCGACGCGCTCGGCGGCAAGTGGAAAACGGTGATCATCGCGCGCATCAAGCAAGGGCCGCTGCGCTATTCCGAACTGCGGCGGATGATCCCGTCGCTTTCCGACAAGATGCTGACGCAGCGCCTGGCCGATCTGGTCGAGATCGGCTTCGTCGTGCTCGAGACGTCGTCCGACGGCAAGGCGCGCTACGCCTTGACCGGACGCGGCCACGATCTCGCTGGAGCCCTGCAGGCGCTCTATGACTGGGGCAGCGTGCATGGCCGCGCCGAAGGCGTGCGCTTCCGCACCGACATCGACGCCGCCGCCTGACATCAGCCTATTTCCCGCCGAGCGCGCCGCAAAAGCCGGCGACGTCGGTGATGACGGCTTCGCCGAGGAAACGCAGCGTCGCCATGGAACGGTCGCGGGCTTCGCGGTTGCCGAAGCCGCAGGCATCCTCGATCACCACGGCGACAAAACCATTGTCGGTCGCCTGGCGCACGGTCGGCTCGATGCCGATCTCCATGGCGATGCCGGCAAGCGCCACGGCGCGCACGCCGCAATCGTTGAGCGCAAAGCCAAGTGAGGTGGAATCGAAGGCCGACATGGTCAGCTTGTCGAACACCGCCTCGTCGGCGCGCGGCGCAAGTTCGGGCACGATCCCGGTCGCCTCGGCATCGCGCAGAAACCACGGCTCGACGGCATCGGGGCTGTCGCGCCGCTGCCAGGCCATGGCGGTGCGCAATTGCGTCGCCCCCATCCATTTCAGCGGCAGCGACAGATGGCGGGTGAACGCCACCCGCATGCCGGCCGAGCGTGCCGCTTCAAGCACGACACCGGTGCGCTCGATGATATCGGCCGCGCCGGCCACCTGGCGGCAGATGCCGACCTGCATGTCGTAGACGACCAGCGCCATGCGATGGGGGTCACACCATTCCGCCAGGCTGGTCGGGATCTCGATGCCTTCGTTTGAGCGAATCATGCGGCCGTCCGGTCCCAGGGTTGCGTCACGTCGACTGTCGGATCGAACAGATATTCGAGCGGCAGGGGCGCGGAGTCAAAGGCCAGGAAAACCCATTCCAGCAGGCCTGCTTTGGACAGCGGAAAATCGTCGGTATAGCGGCGGGCTTCCTCGACGCTGTCGAGCTCGAAGACGATGATGACGCCGCCGACATCGGCGCGCGCATAGTTCTCGCGCACGATGCCGGCCTTCCACAGCCGCCAGACATTCGACACCTCGTCGCGCAGATAGGGTTTTAGATCGTCAAGGGTGACGCCGGGCTTGAAGTTGTCGTAAGCGATGATCTTCATCGGACATGTCCTTGCATTGGCCCCGCAGCCTTTCGGCTAGCATGCCGGAATCGGCGGCGGCAACGAACGAGATGGTGCGTTGAGATCGAGGCCCAGGCCGCGATTGAGGCGTAATCTCCCCCTCGAGGGACCCCTCGAGGGGGAGATGGCCGGCAGGCAGAGGGGGTCGGTTCGACCGGACTCGGCCTACCTGCTGCAGAAGGAGGTTAGCGCTCCACGCGAAGCGACCCCCTCTGTCGCCTTCGGCGACATCTCCCCCTCGAGGGGGGAGATCAGCCGCTTGGAATTCCGTTCCTCCTCTGGCCAGTTGATTGGCACGATCTACCTTCTTTCCGCCTGCAAACGGCTGGAAAAGAAGCTACGCTGCCGCTCTGCCGGCTGAATCAAAGAAGTAGAGCATGATGTCGTCCGAAAACCGCTCCACACTTTTCGGCATCATGCTCTTGGCGGTCGCTTGATCAAGGGAGCATCTAGATGAGCGAGCACAGCAAAGCTGCTTCAGGCAGCACAACCTCGGACGGCCAAATGTCCCGGCTGCGCCCACCTTATGCCTCGGTGCTCGACCTTATCGGCCAGACCCCGGTGGTCGAGCTGACCAAATTCGACACCGGAAAATGCCGGCTGTTCATCAAGCTTGAAAGCCAGAATCCCGGCGGCTCGATCAAGGACCGCATCGCGCTGTCGATGATCGCGGCGGCCGAGAGAGAGGGCAAGCTCAAGCGCGGCGGCACCATCGTCGAGGCGACGGCCGGCAATACCGGCCTCGGCCTTGCCCAGGTCGGCATCCCCAAGGGCTACCGCATCATCCTCGTCGTGCCCGACAAGATGTCGCGCGAGAAAATCCAGCATCTGCGCGCGCTCGGCGCCGAAGTGCGCATGACACGTTCCGACGTCGGCAAGGGTCATCCCGAATATTATCAGGACATGGCCGAGAAGATCGCCGCGGAAACGCCCGGCGCTTTCTACGCCAACCAGTTCGCCAACCCGGCCAACCCTCTGGCACACGAGACCACCACCGGCCCGGAAATCTTTTCACAGCTCGACGGCAATCTCGACGCCGTGGTCGTCGGCGTCGGCTCCGGCGGCACGCTGACCGGGCTTGGCCGTTACTTCGCCAAGGTGTCGCCGAAGACCGAGATGGTGTTGGCCGATCCTGTGGGATCGGTGCTGGCGCCGCTGATCAAGACCGGCAAGATGGAAGAGGCGGGAAGCTGGACCGTCGAAGGCATTGGCGAGGATTTCGTGCCGCCCAATGCCGATCTCTCACTGGTCAAGAAGGCGTATTCAATCCCCGACAAGCAGAGCATGCTGGCCGTGCGCGACCTCCTCTCCAAGGAAGGCATCCTCGCCGGTTCCTCCTCGGGCACGTTGCTGTCGGCGGCGCTGCGCTATTGCCGCGAGCAGACTGTTGCGAAGCGCGTCGTCACCTTCGTCTGTGACAGCGGCAACAAATATCTGTCGAAAGTGTTCGACGATTTCTGGCTGGCCGAACAGGGGCTGGCCGAACAGGAGCAGCATGGCGATCTGCGCGACCTCGTCATGCGCTCGCACCGCACCGGCGACACCGTCTATGTCGGCCCTGATGAAAGCCTGCTCAACGCCTATGGCCGCATGCGCCGCTCCGATGTCTCGCAGCTGCCGGTGCTGGATGACGGCAAGCTCGTCGGCATCGTCGACGAGAGCGACATCCTGGCCAAGGTCGACGGCCCCTATGACGGCCGCTGGGACCGCTTCAACGGCCCGGTGCGCACGGCGATGACCTCCAATCTGCACACGCTGCAGGCCAGCCAGACGCTGGATGCGCTGCTGCCGGTGTTCGACCGCAACGAGGTCGCCATTATCTTCGATGGCGACGAGTTCGTCGGCCTGATAACCCGTATCGACCTGATCAATCATTTGAGGCGCGCACGATGACCGCACACACCCCGACGGGCAAAAACCGCCTGGCTTTCTCGACCCGCACTATCCATGGCGGCCAGAGCCACGACCCGCTGACCGGCGCGGTGATGGTGCCGATCTATGCGACGTCGACTTACGGCCAGCAGTCGCCCGGCGTGCACAAGGGTTTTGAATATGCCCGCAGCCAGAACCCGACGCGCTTCGCCTTCGAGCGTGCGGTGGCCGATCTCGAAAGCGGCAGCAATGCCTTCGCTTTCGCCTCCGGCCTGGCGGCGATCTCGACCGTGCTCGAACTGCTCGACAGCGGCGCCCATATCGTCGCCACTGACGACATCTATGGCGGCTCGTTCCGGCTGATGGAGCGGGTGCGCAAGCGCTCGGCCAATCTGCAGGTGAGCTTCGTTGACTTCACCGATCTCGCCGCCGTGGAAGCGGCGATCCGCCCCGAGACAAAACTGCTCTGGGTCGAAACCCCGACCAATCCGCTGCTGCGCATCGTCGATCTCGAAGGCGTTGCAGCCCTTGCCAAACGCAAGGGCGTTTTGACGGTCGCCGACAACACCTTTTGCAGCCCGTACATCCAGCGGCCGCTGGAACTCGGCATCGACATCGTCGTGCATTCGACGACAAAGTATCTGAACGGCCATTCCGACATGGTCGGCGGTGTCGCCATCGTCGGCGACAACAAGGATCTCGCCGCCCAGCTGAAATTCCTGCAGAACGCCATCGGCGCCATCTCGGGCCCGTTCGACAGCTTTCTGGCCCTGCGCGGCATCAAGACGCTGGCGCTCAGGATGGAGCGCCATTCGTCGAACGGCCTGAAAATCGCGCAATGGTTGGAAGCGCGCAAGGATGTCCGCCGCGTCATCTATCCCGGCCTGCCCAGCCATCCGCAGCATGCGATCGCCAAAAGGCAGATGCATGCCTTCGGCGGCATGATCTCCGTCGACCTCGATCGCGATCTCGCCGGCACCAAACGCTTCCTTGAACGCACGCAATTGTTCACCCTGGCCGAAAGTCTCGGCGGCGTCGAAAGCCTGATCGAGCATCCGGCCCTGATGACGCATGGCTCTATCCCGGCGGAAAAGCGCGGGGAGATCGGCATCACGGATTCGCTGGTGCGGTTGTCCGCCGGTATCGAGGACGGCGACGATCTGATCGCGGATCTGGAGCAGGCGCTAAGGGGGTAGGCAGCTCTCTGTTTGGTTGCTGGGAACCCGTTGAAGCCGTTGTTTAGGCGTCGTCCGTAGCCAGACGCAAGTCCGCCAGTGAGATCATCAGCGTCATCGGGTCAAGCGGCGAGGGATTGAAGCCGAGCTTTGTGTAAAAGGCCCGCGCGTCCTCAGAAATCGCGTGGACCAGGATGCCTCGTATACCAAGGGTGTCTGCTGCATTCATCACCCGGCGCGCAGCGTCCTGCATGAGCGCCATGCCCAATCCCTGACGCTGATGTGAGGCATCGATGGCAAGGCGAGCAAGAATGGCCACAGGGATTGGATCCGGCATGTTGCGCCTGAAACGACCTGACGCGTAGCTGGCGGCAACGCCGCCCGACGCAAGTGCGTAGTAGGCAACAACTGTATTGCCGTCTCGGCAGGCGACGAACGTACGTGTCGCGCCGCTGTCCTGATTAGCCTGCGCTCGGCGTTTTAGCCAGTCGTCCAGAACCGGCACACCGGACGAAAACGAGGACAGGTCATGGATGCGGTCCAGGGGCTCTGGCGGTCGCAGCGTCATTACAGCGTAGCGCATTCCTTGGATGTTCGAAAATCGATCCGACTCATTCGTCCGTCTCCCAGGGCAAGCGCGAGTTCATCAGCCTGGACAAGCGCTTATCAGGCTTGGCCGGTGCATCGAGCAAAGCGAGGAATTCCGCATAGGCTTCCGGCGAGACTTTGATGAGGGTGCGGTCGAGCAGCGTATCCTCGGCCATGCGGCGCGCTGCATCGAGGATGAAATCCGTTCGCGTTTTTCCAAGCGCGCGCGCAGCCTCGTCGATCAGGCCACGCTCTTCGGGCTTGATGCGAATGTTCAGCGTGCTTCGCTTGGAAGCTTCGGTTGGAGATTCGTGCTTCATCGTTTCAGGGTAGCAGACTGTAATGACGTTGTCATTATAGTTTCAACTCTGCCCGTCAACACAATCGGAAGTCTTTGCTTATCCCTTCGCCGCCATGTCCCGCCCGGGCCTGTCAGCCGACGAAATTCAGGATCCAGTGAACACCGTATCTGTCGGTCAGAAGACCAAAGCGTGTGCCCCAGGGCATGGTTGCAAGGGGCGCCCGCACGCGGCCGCCTTCGGCGAGCCGGCTGAACAGCCGCTCGATCTCGTCCAGGCTTTCGCAATCGATGGAAACGGAAAATCCGTCGCCCTGGATATAGCCGGCGCGCGAAGGCGTGTCGGACGCCATCAGCATCGGCATGCCCTGTCGTGAAAGCTGGGAATGCATCACCGGCGCGTCAGGCGATTTGGACGGCTGGCCGGTTTCATCCGGATAAGCGTTGAGCATCAGCTCGAGGCAGCGTTCTTTCGGCGGCGAGCTTGGTGCTTCGTTTGCGATGTCCGGAGGTGTCATGCGCGTCATCGTGCTGACGTCATTGCATTTCCGACCCGAGGGGATCGGCCTAAGTCACGGCATTCTCCCTGAACAACGCCTCAATCAGTGGGCACGCTGGCAACGTGCCATCCCCGCACTGCTTGACGACATCCTTGAGTACAAGTTCCATGCGCTTCAGATCGGCAATCTTCGCGCGCACGTCCTCAAGGTGGGTCGCCGCAACCGCACGAGCGTCCGCGCAGGGTTGGTCCCGTTCGTCCACAAGCCGGAGCAGCGCGCGGATTTCGTCAAGTGAGAAGCCCAGTTCGCGCGCTCTCAGAACAAAGCGAATGCGTCGCTCGTGTGTCGTGTCGTAGTTTCGATAGCCGCTTTGCGTGCGCGGCGGCTCTGGTAGGAGGCCGACCTTCTCGTAGTATCGCACCGTCTCCAGATTGGTTCCTGTTCGCCGGGCCACTTCGGCCCTTTGCATACCCTTCACCAAGGCGTGATCGCGCATCTCGAAATTTCTCTTGAGCCTGTAGTCGCTACAGACCGCACATTACTCCGGGCACTGGATTTCGGCAATCAGCGAAGGACGCCATGGAAACTTCAGCTTTTGGAAAGACCCGGTCGGCGTCCGCCGATGAGGTCTCGGGCGGCAGCCAAGCTGCACGGCAACGCCTTGTCATCGTTGGCGGCATACTCGGCGCACTCGCGGCGTCTTCGTGCTGCATCGTGCCACTGATCTTGTTCAGTCTTGGGGTCGGTGGCGCCTGGATCGGCAACCTCACCGCGCTCGCGCCATACAAACCGCTATTCGTGACGGCAACGGTTGGCGTCCTCGGCTATGGCTTCTACCTCGTCTACTGGGCTCCCGCGCGAGCCTGCGCAGATGGTGCCGCCTGCGCTCGCCCAATACCCAGCCGGTTCGTCAAACTCGCGCTCTGGTCAGCGACGGCACTTGTCACCGCCGCTTTTGCCTTCGACTACGTCGCGCCCATTCTTCTCGGCGCCTAACAAGGAGATTTGTCCCATGCAGAACCTTTTGAGCGCCCTGTTGATCGGCGGAATAACCGTGACTGCCTCCGCCGCCGCCGCCGCCGAGCGCACCGTCACCTTTGGCGTCGACAACATGACCTGCGGCTCTTGCCCCTACATCGTGAAGGCCTCCATGACGTCGGTAGGTGGCGTCCGCGATGTCGCCATCTCATTAGAGGCGAAGACCGTGACCGTGACCTTTGACGACACGAGGACGACGGCCGAGGCCATAGGCGCCGCCAGCACAAATGCAGGTTACCCGGCTCATCTCCAACAGGGAAGTTGACGGCCTTCCGCGACCTCCCGAACCGGCCGCACTTCAATGAAGGTTTGACCTGATGAGCGACTGCTGTGCACCTAAACCCGCTCCCGATGTTGGTTCAGCAGCCGGTCTGCCCGAGTTTACTGTACGACCAGGCGTGATGTTTCCCGATTGGTCGGTTGTGGCGTCCCCCGTGGTCCGGAGCGCGCTGCTTGCCATGATCGGTTCGGATCACATCCTGCACGGCTGGAGCGGCTACTCAGCCGCCGTGGATCGGGTACGCGCCGCGCTGATCCAGTTCTATGCCGACAATGGCCGGGCGCCGACACTGTTAGCGCTTGCGGCGGAAGTCGGGTTGACCGAAATGGCGTTGCATCCGCTCCTCGATGACCTCAGCGAACGCGACCTTGCGGTTCTCGAGGGTGGCCTGATCGTCGGCGCCTATCCATTCGCCAGCCAGGACACCGGCCACCAGATCAGGTTGGATGGTAACTCCGTCAACGCGATGTGCGCAGTCGACGCGCTTGGCGTCGGCGCAATGCTTGATCGAGACGTTGAGATCATTTCCCGTTGCTGGCACTGCGGTTCGCCAATAAAGGTGTCCACGCGAGACCGTGGCCGGACACTCGACGAAGTCAGCCCTCGGTCAGCGGTCGTTTGGCTGAGCGTGCGCTACGAGGGCGGCTGTGCCGCAAATTCGCTCTGTTCGATGACAGCCTTCTTTTGCAGCGACAACCATCTCGCGGCTTGGCGAAGCAAACGACCCGCCGATGAACCGGGATTTCGGCTTTCCATCGAAGAGGCGCTGGAGGCTGGTCGGGCGATCTTCGGACCGAGCCTGACCGGACTGCGTTCGCAAGGCGATGCCGTCTCCAGTGCAGCCAAAAGTGGTGCCTCGAAACTCACCACTTTCGGCCGTCGCACCCCGAAGAGCAATGTCTATGACCTTGCCGTCATCGGGGCCGGCTCGGCCGGCTTCTCCGCTGCCATCGCCGCCGCTGATCAAGGAGCGCAGGTGGCGCTGATCGGCAGCGGGATCATTGGAGGTACATGCGTCAACGTCGGCTGCGTTCCATCAAAGACCCTTATCCGGGCTGCGGAGACGCTTCACAACGCACGCGCCGCCGCGCGATTTGCAGGCGTCGCTGCTGACGCTGAGGTCGCCGACTGGAGGGCGACCGTCCGTCAAAAGGACGATCTGGTCGGACACTTGCGACAAACGAAGTACGCAGACCTGCTTCCGGCCTACAACGGCATCGCCTATCGCGAGGGGTCGGCGCGCCTCGTCCTCGGCGGAGTGGATGTTGGCGGCACGAGGATCGCGGCGGATCGGGTCATCATCGCGACCGGAGCGCGGCCGACTATCCCGAGCATCCCAGGTATTGAAGCTGTGCCCTGTCTCACCAGCACGTCAGCTTTGGAGCTTCATGATCTGCCGAGAACGCTGCTCGTCGTCGGCGGGGGCTACATCGGCGCCGAACTGGCTCAGTTGTTCGCGCGGGCCGGTGTCAAGATGACGCTCGTCTTTCGCTCACGGCTGTTGCCCGAGGCCGAGCCTGAGATCAGCCGGGCACTGACGGGATACTTTGAAGACGAGGGGATCAACATCGTCTCTGCCGTCGCCTACCGTTCGATCCACACGACAGAGGCCGGTGTTGCACTGTCGGTTGAGCGCGATGGGCAGATTGTGACACTCGACGCCGAGCAAGTTCTCGTCACCACTGGGCGCACGCCCAACACGGAGGCACTCGACCTCACTGGGAACGGTGTCGCTATCACGGCAAACGGTGGCATTGCCGTTGATGACCGCATGCGGACCACCCGCCCCGGCATCTATGCCGGTGGCGACGTGACGGGCCACGATCAGTTCGTCTACATGGCCGCCTATGGCGCCAAGCTCGCTGCCAAGAACGCTCTCAACGGCGACAGCCTGCGGTACGACAATGCAGCGATGCCGGCTGTCGTGTTCTGCGATCCGCAAGTCGCCAGCGTCGGCCTAACCGAAGCCGCCGCGCGCGCCGCAGGACATCATGTCCGGGTCTCGACCATTGCCCTCGACCAAGTGCCGCGTGCGTTGGCCGCACGGGATACCCGAGGGCTCATCAAGCTGGTCGCCGAGGGCGCGACGGGTCGGCTGCTCGGGGCTCACATACTGGCACCCGAGGGCGCTGACAGCATTCAGACCGCAGCCTTGGCGATTACCTGCCGCCTTACGGTCCGGCAGCTCGCCGACACGATCTTTCCTTACCTGACCACGGTTGAAGGTTTGAAGCTCGCCGCTTTGTCGTTCGACAAGGACGTGGCGAGGCTGTCCTGCTGCGCGGGCTGAGGTTCCGTCGAGCCGGCGCATACCGGTCACCCAGCAACCACGCAATGGCCTGTAGGCCGACGAAGTTGAGGATCCACTGAACCCCGTGTATCTGTCGGTCAGGAGGCCGAAGCGTAGGCCCAGGGGATGGTTGCAAGGGGCGCCCGTACGCGCCCGCCTTCGGCAAGCCGGCTGAACAGACGCTCGATCCGCCCGTTAACACAATCGGAAGCCTTTGCTTAACCCTTCGCCGCTATGTCCCGCCCGGGGAGGCATGGCGAGAGTGAGTGTGATGGACAACAGCCCGGAAAAGCGCAACGAATGGCGTGCCATTTTTTATGTGCAGGCCCGCGTGGCCATCCTGTTTGTCCCGGTCGTCGCCAGCCTTCTGGTCATTGCCGCACTTGCCGGCAACGACCGCCATCCCGATGCCATCGACCGCACCGTCACCGGTTCGGTGAAATAGACGCAACTGTCGGCTCGGAGCGACTCTCGGCGCCGCCTCAGAAAAACTTCGGGATCGGGCCGTTCTGCGGCGTCACGTCGCCGTCGAGGTCAATGAACAGCTCGTCGACAAAGCACCAGGCCCAGCCTTCCGGCGGGTCGTAGCCCTCGATGACCGGGTGCTTGGTGGCGTGAAAATGCTTGGTGGCGTGGCGGTTGGGCGAGTCGTCGCAGCAGCCGACATGGCCGCAGGTGCGGCAGAGTCTGAGATGCACCCACATCGAGCCGCTCTTCAGGCACTCCTCGCAACCGAGCGCGCTTGGCGTCACCGTCTTGATGTCGCGCGTGTGCTTGCATTCATCCATTATGCTCTCCTGGCCAGTTCGGGCGCTGCTGCGCTGGGTCGCGCGAGATAGGCGTGCAAGGCCGCCACCACCTGGGCGCCTTCGCCGACGGCGGCCGCCACCCGTTTGACCGAGCCGGAGCGCACGTCGCCGATGGCGAACACGCCGCTGCGGCTCGTTTCCATCAGACCCGACGCGACGTCGGCGCCGGTGCGCACGAAACCCTTGGCGTCCAGCGCCACATTGCACTCGGCCAGCCAGTCGGTGTTCGGGTCGGCGCCGATGAACAGGAAGAGATGCTGGATCGGGCGGCTCTCGACCTCGCCGGTCGCCCCGTTGCGCCAGCGCAATCGGGCAAGATTGCCGCCTTCGCCTTCCAGCGCCTCGATCTCGGTCTCGGCCAGCACCTCGATATTGGGCTGCGCCTCGATGCGCTCGACCAGATAGCGCGACATGGTTTCCCTAAGGCCGCCGCGGCGCGCCAGCATCGTCACCTTGCGCACCTGGCTGGCGAGATAGACTGCCGCCTGCCCGGCCGAATTGCCGGCGCCGACCAGCGCCACCTCTTGCCCGGCGCACAGCCGTGCCTCTATCGGCGAGGCCCAGTAATGCACCGACGTGCCTTCGAATTCGGCCAGATTGGCGATATCGAGGCGGCGGTAGCGCGCGCCGCTGGCGATCACCACCGTGCGTGAGCGCACGGTTTCGCCGTCGCCGACGGCGAGCGTGTAGCCCTCGCTTGCCGCGCCGAGCAGCTTCGCCTCGTCGGGGATCACTATTTCGACGCCGAATTTCTGCGCCTGGTTGTAGGCGCGCGCCATCAGCGCCATGCCGGTAATGCCTGTGGGGAAACCCAGATAGTTTTCGATGCGCGCGGAGGCGCCGGCCTGGCCGCCGAAGGCGCGGCAGTCGAGCACGATGGTGGACAGCCCTTCCGACGCCGCATAGACCGCCGCCGCCAGTCCCGCCGGCCCGGCGCCGACAATGGCGACGTCATAGACCATGTCTGAGTCGATCGGCCGCAGCAGGCCGATGCAGCGGGCGAGTTCGGTCTCGCCGGGATTGTGCATCAGCTTGCCGTTGGGGCAGAGCACAATCGGCAGATGGTGCGGGTCGACATGAAAATGCTCGATCAGTGTTTTCGCGCACGGATCGCTGTCGGAATCCAGCGCCCGGTGCGGCTGGCCGCTGCGGCGCAGAAACCCCTGCAGCCGCAGCGTGTCGCCATTGCCGGCGGGACCGATGACGATCGGCCCGCTGCTGCCGCTTTCCAGGAGACCGACGCGACGCAGGATCAGCGCCCGCATGATCCGCTCGCCGAGACTGGCTTCCTGCACCATCAGGTCGCGCAGCCGCTGCGAGGGAATGACGAAGGCCTCGACCGGCTCGATCGCCTCGGCATTGACCAGCGACGGCCGGCTCGACAACTGCGCCAGCTCGCCGATGAAATTGCCGGGCCCATGGGTGACGATGGTCTCGCGCCGGCCGGGCCCGACATCCTGGGTGATGTCGACCGTGCCGGACAGGATGACGATCAGCCCCGGCGCCACAGCGCCGGCGGTGACGATATGCTCGCCGGCGGCATAGGAACTCGCCTCGCCGAACCGGCGCATGCGCTCGATATCGGCGTCAGCCAGGATGGGAAACATCTGGTCGCGGCGGGCGACGGTGATCGGCTGGGCGGATGGGGCCATGGGTGCGAGCGTAGCGCCACGGCCGCCGGGTTTGAAGCGGTTTGTTGGGTGCCTGACCAGGAGGGGAGGTGGTCCGCCTTCAGTTTGGCATTCGTCGTGTTCGGGCGAGCACCCCCCTTGCCGCAGCGAAGACCAACGGAGCAGAACCGTCGCAACGCTGGCCACTGATCGTCAGACCGAAGTCCTACGCCAATACGACTGAAGGCCCTGTGCAGGAACAAAGGCTTACAGCTGCCGTTGCCCTTCCGAGAAACATTCGGGAGGAAGAAATGGCTGACGGACCAACTGTCGTGAATGCAGGAGGGGGCGCAGGAACGGCAATAGCGATTGTTGTTGCAATCGTCGCAATCCTTGCCCTGCTTTTCGTCACCGGCGTCATCAATCTCAATGGTGGTGATGGAAATGACATCAACGTGAAAATCGACGTGCCCAAGGTTGAGGCGCCTGCCTCAACGCCAAAGCCAGCGGCTCCAGCCCCGGCTCCCGCCAACGGCGGTTGAGCCGATCGGCTGCGGCTCCAGCGCGGCGCGGGAGGAGCGCTGGAGCCAGTTTTCATTAGGGAACAAGACAATGGACGACCCACACAACAGCGTATTGGAAGCCCGGTGGCTTCTTGCCGTGCCTGCTTCGGCGATCTTTGCGGTCTTGTTGGCCGGCCTGATACTGACCTGAAACAATTTTTCAACGCCGATTGGCGCGCCTGGCGAGCCGGCCCATCAGCTTCAAAGAATTTTGGTCACCAGATTGTCCAGCCTGGAGTTCTCGCGGTAAGCCAATCGCACCACAGCGGCCCCCAAGACCCCGGTAACGGCGCCGCCGATTACGTCGGTCAGGTAGTGGGTGCCGATGTAAATTCTCGACCAGCAAATCAGGAATGCCATGATCATGAATGCCAGCGTCCGGCGCGGCAGAGCTTGCATCGCAAAGGCCGCGACGATCGCAACAGATGCCGTCGCGTGGTCGGAGGGGAACGACCAGTCGGCGCTGGGCGCGATCAACAGATGCGTCACGCCGGCATCGTAGGGCCGTATCCTGTGCACGAACAGAAGGATGAACTGGTTGATCGCCAGCCCGAGCAAGAACGCCAGACCGGCCGACAGGGCCGCGTGACGAACATGGTAGCGGTCGGCCTTCGTCCACCATTGCACAACCACAGCCAACACCATGAGCGGAACGCCGATTTGTGAGGCGCCAGTCATTGCTTTATCCAGAACCGGGTGAAGCCCAGCTGCGGCGTTGATCCAGTGGGTGAGAGTTGCATCCATTCTTTGTCGCTTCCGTTGTTGTCGATCGCGAGGTGAATTGTGAAGGCAGTCGACGAACGCCGCATCCATCAGATTTTTGAAGTCAGCGTCTGGCTGAAGGGTGCGCACGCCCTGATCGAATGCCTTGGCGGTGTCCTGCTTTATCTCGTCACCACGGACACCATTGCCTCGTGGGTCAATGCATTCACCCAAGAGGAGTTGATCGAAGATCCGAACGATTTCATAGCTGGCTATCTGTCGCAGATGGCAAGCCATTTTTCGATCGCCAGCAAGGAGTTCTACGCCTTCTACCTGCTCAGCCACGGCCTGATAAAGCTGCTCTTGGTCATAGGCCTTTTGCGAGGCAAACTGTGGTCGTATCCGGCCTCCCTCGCCGCGCTCGGCGCATTCATGGTCTACCAAGTCTACCGCTATTCCTACACCCACTCACCGGGCCTGCTCGTACTGACCGTCTTCGATGCGGTCGTCATGGTGCTGATCTGGCACGAATGGGGCACAATGCGGCGGCACGAGCCTGCATAGCGACGGATTATCGCCCTAGGCTCTGTTCAATGCGCTGGACCGCAGACCAGCATGGCCCAAGCGGAGCCGACACACCAACGGCCGCTAGCTGATGCGGATGCGTCGCAAAGCCCCGCGCTGCAAGGCAAACAGTGCCCCGACCAGCGCGACATTTATCAGGGCGAGCCCGAGCAGCACGGTTAGCAATCCGCGCTCGCCGGTATGTTGCAAGAGCAGCGCGCCGACGGATGGCGCCGCGGCTTGAGCGATCAAGCTCGGCATGGCGAGCCGGCCCATCAGCTTCGCATAGCCGGTGGCGCCAAACAGGGCGAGCGGCAGCGTGCCGCGCGCGATCGATTCCAGGCCGATGCCGGCGCCATAGAAAACCAGAGCTACCGGCAGGACCGGCAGACCGGTCCAGAGCGTCGCCACACCTATGACCACGAACGTCACCGAGGCGAGTTTGGTCCAGATCGGATGATGGTAGCGCGCGATGGCCATCTCGATGGCGCGGGCGCCGACCTGGGAAGGACCGACCAGTGCGCCAAGGCCGACCGCCGCGCCGAGCGCCAGTCCAGTCGACTGTAGCACGGTCAGCAGATGCACCGACAGGGTAGACGATATGACGGCCGACAGCGTGATGCTTGCCGCCAGCGTGGCCATCAGGGGCAGGCTGCGCGGCGCCAGACCGGTTTCCGGCACGGCAGCCGTGTGGGCAGACGCTTCGGCGGGAACGCCGCGCGGCAGGACAAGCAGATAGACGGGCAATGCCACCAGAAGCTGGATTGCCGCATAGACCAGGCATACGCCGCGCCAGCCGAACGCATCGAGCAGAAAGGCGGAAATCGGCCAGCACACCGTGCTGGCGAACCCACCGAACAAAGTGAGGCTGGTGATGGTCGAACGGGCGCTGCGCCCGTACAGGCGTCCGAGCGTGCCGAAGGCGGCATCATAAAGGCCGGCGCCCATGCCAAAACCCATGATCAACCAGCCGGCGACGAAGACGGAAAGGGTCGGCGACGCGGCCACTACCGCCTGGCCGATGCCAAGGCAAACGGCGCTGAAGGCGAGCGTCATGCGCCCGCCGTGTCGTTCGATTGCCGCACCGACATGCGGCGATATCAGGCCCGCGACCAAAAGCCCGAGCGACAGGCTGCCTATCACCCAGGGAAATGGCCAGCCGGTCTGAGCCGAGACGGCGGGCGCGATGACGGCCGGTAGATAGTAGGAAGAACCCCACGCCATGATCTGCGTGAGGCCGAGCGCCGAAACGATAACACGTCGACTTGGGATCACAGGCGTTTCCACTCAGGCATGCCCCCGAAAAGTGAGTGGAGCGGCCAATGTCGGTGCCTTCACGAGCCCATCAAAGCCCGCTATTTCTGATCCCTCAAAAGGAAAGACCTGATGCGCATCGCCGTGTTTGATGAGAATGAAGCAAGGCTTCATGTGCGAGCCCTTGCCGAGCTGCTGACCCAGAGCGTCGAGGACGGCGCGCTCGTTGGCTTCGTGCTTCCTTTCGATGAGCCTCAGGCGCTGACACATTGGGAGGGTGTTTTCCGTTCGGTGAGGGAAGGCGAACGGCTCCTCATCTGCGCCGATATCGACGGCTGTGTCGTCGGCACGGTTCAACTCTATCTGTCGCCGGAGCCGAACGCGCCACACCGGGCCGAAGTCTACAAGCTTCTCGTTCATCGCGACTTCCAGCGGCAAGGCATCGGTCTCGCTCTTATGCAGTCTGTCGAGCGTGAGGCCATGGCTAGAAAACGCTCTTTGCTCCTCCTCGATACGGTCGAGGGCGGGGCCAGCGAGCGACTCTACAGGCGGCTCAACTGGCATGAGGTCGGCTCTGTCCCGCATCACTTTGTTGACCCGCATGGCCAGCCGAAAGTCTCTATCTATTTCATGAAGCATCTGTCGCTTTAGGCCGGTAGGCGACCTTCTCCCGTCTTCTTTCACGAAGTCTCGAACAGGATTGTCGAGGAGAGGCAGCACGGCTTCGGGCAGCGAGCTCACGCGGCAACGCCGCAACCGCACCCACCCCTACCGACGGCTTTTGCTTCGACATCGGCGACGCAGCAGCCATCCGCCTCCTTTGCGGCCGGACCGCCGCAACAGCCTTTGGACGCAGCGCCAAGTGCAGAAGACGGCACCGTACAGACGCCGGTTTCCGGCAGCACGAGTTGCACTGCATCGGCGGAAACCATGTCGCCGGCAAGAGCGGCGGCGACGGAGCGGACCTGCTCATAACCCGTTAGCAGCAGGAAGGTCGGCGCCCGACCATAGCTCTTGATGCCGACCGTGTAGAAATCGGGCTCGGGATGGCTGAGCTCACGGTGGCCATGCGGCGGCACATCACCGCAGGAATGCACGTTGGGATCGATGAACGGCCCCAGCGCCTTGACGCCTTCAAGCCACGGATCGAGGTCGAGGCGAAGCTCCCTGGTTAGCGAGAGGTCGGGCCGCTGCCCGGTTGCGGCGATGATGCGGTCGACAGGGCCGACTTGGCGCAGACCGCCTGCGGTCTCGCCTTCGACGATCAGGCGATTTTCATGCGCGCGGATGGCGACGGTCGCAAATCCTGTCACCAGCGAGACGCGGCCGCTTTCCGCCAGTTCGCGAACATCGGCGCCAAGCTCGCCGCGCGCCGGCAAAGCATCGGCATCGCCGCCGCCATAGATGCGCACGAGGTCGGTGCCGCGCGTTACCCAGATGAACGCCGTGCCGGGCTCGGCATCGGCCAGTCTGGCGAGGTCGAGCAAAGCATTGGCGGCCGAGTGGCCCGAGCCGGCAACCAGCGTGGTGCGGCCGGAATAAAGAGCGCGGTCACGGCCGAGAATATCGGGGATTCCATAGGCGATACGGCCGGCATTCTCTGCCTCGCCCTCGGCCGCGATTCCGCCAGCGCCGAGCGGATTTGGCATCTGCCAGGTGCCGGATGCATCGATGACGGCGCGGGCGCTGTCTCGCCTTGTGCCATTGGCCGTTTCGACCACCAGCATGAAGGGCCGCGTGCCGCGCGCCTTGCTTAGCACCTTGTCGGCGCCCCAGCGCGAGATGCCAACGACGCGGGCGCCGGTTTCGATTGCCGGCGCCAGTTCCGGCAGTTTGGCAAGTGGCTCCAGGTAATGCTCGACAAGCTCGCCGGCGGTGGGGAATGCCTCTGGCGCCGGCATGCGCCAGTCATGGGCTTCGAGCAATTTTCTCGCTGCCTGGTCGATGCAGTAGCGCCAAGGCGTGAACACCCTGACATGGCCCCAATCCCGCAGGTTGGACGCAACGCTGCTGCCGGACTCATAGACCTTCACCGGCAGGCCCTGTTCCAACAGATGGACCGCTGCCGCCAAGCCAACCGGACCGGCGCCGATGACGGCAATGGGTAGATCGCTTTGAGAGGTCATTTCTATACCTTCCATCATTCCGGGATTATCGAAATACCAAGCAAAAAATTATGCCGCTGCCTCGCCTTCGGCCGGATTGCAGGCGGCATCGGCACAGCATTCGTCGACGAGGAAACCGATCATATCCTGCATGATGGGATAGTTGGCGCGGCAGATCAGCGTCGTCGCCTGTCGTTCCTGAGTCACCAGGCCGGTCAGGATCAGCCGGTGCAGATGATGCGACAGCGTCGAGGCGGCGATGCCGAGACTTTCCTGCAGATAGCCAACCGGCCTCCCCGCGGCGCCGGCCCGGACTAGCGTGCGATAGAGATTCAGCCGCGTCGGATTGCCGAGGGCTTCGAGCTGCTTTGCTGCTTGTTCGAGTTTCATGGAAATACCATTAGACCCAAGGCTTCGTGGTGTCAACGCTATTTCGAATAATGTCGAATTACCCAACACCGCCAACATCAAGCGGCAACGGCTTGGTGGCCACGGCCTCTTCCACAGTCGGTCCCCAAACGACGAGTATGAGACCAATAAGGATGATCATGCCTCCAACTACAACGAGCGGCGTGACCGCTTCGCCAAGCAGCACATGTGCCGTCAGCATGCCGAAAATCGGCATCAAGAGGATGAACGGGGCAATTTGATCAACGCGGTGCCGGCGAAGCAGGCCATACCAGATCGAATATGCGGCGACGAAACCTCCCAGCGCCAAGACCGCCACCGCACCCCATTGAGATAGCGTGGCCTGGAGCATAGCCGCCTGCTGCCCGCTTTCCAGAACTAGCGACATGATCAGCAGTTGCGGGGCGGCAATTGCCGCCATCATGCCCATCAGGCGCGCGCCCGAATCCTGGGACTTGGTGCGGATGATCGCTTGGGCGACACCCCAGCAGAGCGTGCCAAGTACGATCAACAGGAGGCCACTGGATTCTCCGACGGAATTGGGCAGCCCGACGACCAGCGCCACGCCTGCCAAGGCAATTATGACACCGGCCAGACGGCGACCGTTTGTCTGTTCCTGGCCGACGAGCCAAGCAGCGAGAACCGCGAACGGCACTTGGGACTGAACGGTGAGAATCGCCATGGTGGCAGGGACGCGGGCGATGCCGCTGAAAATAAGCGCGCTTTGCAAGCTGGCGCCGAGTGTCGCTGCGGCGATCACAGCCCATAGCGGTGTTTGCCGCGGCTGCCACGGCCGATACAATGCGAATGCCGTGACGGCATAGACAATGCTCATGAGAAACAGTGGCGGAAAGCGGTCCATAGCCGGTTTCGCCATCGTATAGGCGATTGCCCATAACACCGGAGGCATGGTCGCAATGAGAGCGTCGCGTGGTCTCATTCGTCGATCCCGCCGCTGGCATGCTGATACTGTCGCATTTCAGGATGCTGATTGTCTGCCTGCTCTGGTGCAGTCGCCGTCCCGTTTGCGCCAGCCACTCGCCTCAAATCGATCGCTGATTTGACTGCTCGGCGACCTCCTCGCGCTTTCAACCCGGCAGTTCTGATCACGAAACGCGCTTGCCGCCCGCGTCAATCACAACTTCACCGTCTTCCTTGGTGAAGGGGCCGATATCCGGATTGGGCAAGATGTCGAGCACCGCTTCCGACGGCCGCGCCAAAAGCACGCCGAGTGGCGTCACCACGATTGGTCGGTTGATCAGGATCGGATGCGCCAGCATGAAATCGAGGATCTCGTCGTCGCTCCATTTGGGATCGCCGAGATTAAGTTCGGCATAGGGCGTGCCCTTTTCGCGCAACAAGTCGCGCGGCCTCGTTCCCATTGCCGCGATCAGTTCGATCAGCTTTTCGCGCGACGGAGGCGTCTTCAGATACTCGATCACCTCCGGCTCCTCGCCGGATTGGCGGATGATGGCCAGCGTGTTGCGCGAGGTACCGCAATCGGGGTTGTGATAGATGGTGATGGTCATTGCGCAGCTTTCATTTCTGGCACGGGTTTCGATTCGGAAAGCAGCCAGCCGGCCAGCGCCATGGCGAGCAGCGCGCCCAGCAGTTCGGCGACGATGAAAGCCGGGACATCGAGCGGCCGGATCCCGGCGAACGTGTTGGAAAACGCGCGCGCAATGGCGACGGCCGGATTGGCAAACGAAGTCGAGGCTGTGAACCAGTAAGCGCCAGTGATGTAGAGCCCGACCAGCCAGGGAATTGCGTCACTGCGAAAGCGCAAGCCGGCAAGGATGGTGAACACCAGGCCGAAGGCGGCCACCAACTCTGCGATCCATTGGCCGCTTCCGGTTCGTACGGTTTCGGAGACCTGCAGGATCGGCAGGTCGAACATCGCATGCGCCAGGAGCGTTCCGGCAAGGCCACCCAGAATTTGGGCGACGACGTAAGCCAACCCTGTGCTGGCTTCGATCTCACGTCGAAGCGCGAACACCAGCGTCACCGCTGGATTGAAATGCGCCCCGGAAATCGGCCCAAGAATGGTGATCAGCACCACCAGCATAGCGCCGGTCGGGATCGTGTTGCCGAGGAGCGAAAGCGCCACATCGTCGGTCAAGCGATCGGCCATGATGCCCGAACCGACAACGGCGGCAACCAGCATGGCGGTGCCGAGCGCTTCGGCGACAAGGCGTCGTGACAAATCAGTGGCCATGCTGTTCAGCCTGCATTGGGGTGATTGCGACCGATCTCATCCAGGCGCTTCTGCAAGGCAAGCTTGTCGAGTGTACTCATCGGCAGGCTTACGAAGATTGAAATCCTGTTATTGAGCATGCGGTAGGCATCGGCGAATGCCAGGTGTTTTTCAGCATCCGTGCCCTCGACGGCTGCGGGATCGGGCACGCCCCAGTGCGCCGTCATCGGCTGACCGGGCCATACGGGACAGGATTCATTGGCTGCGTTGTCGCAGACAGTGAAAACGAAATTCATCTCAGGTGCGCCCGGCACCGCAAATTCCTCCCAGTCCTTCGAACGGGCAAAGGAGGTATCGTGGTTTAGAGTCTTTAGAAGCTGCAGCGTATAGGGATGGACCGCACCCTTCGGATGGGAACCGGCAGAAAAGGCCTTGAACCTGCCTGCGCCGACGCGGTTCAGGATCGCCTCCGCGAGGATCGACCGCGCCGAATTACCGGTGCACAGAAACAACACATTGTATATCTGATCGCTCATTGCTTCCCCCTGGCATTTGTCGGCTTAACACTTGCAAGTCACCGCCTGGATTACCGGCTGGCAAAGCTCCGGCGCACCGTTGCAGCAATCCTCCATGAGGTAAGCAAGCAAGTCGCGAAATCCGGTCATATCGGCGACATAGCGAATGGTGCGCCCCTCGCGCACCGCGCGGACCAGCCCGGCATGGCCGAGTATCTTCAGATGCGCCGACATGGTGTTCTGGACGATGCTTAAGCGCGATGCGACCTCGCCGGCGGGCACGCCTTCAGCGCCGGCCCGAACCAAAAGCCGGAAAACCTCCAGCCTTGTATCCTGGCCAAGCGCTGCAAGCGCGAGAAGGGCGGTCTCTTTGTTCACGTATCCATAAATCCAGATTTATCGTCGTATAGCCAAGGCGTATGACGTTTAGATGACATTCAGGAAACCGGATCGATGGCTGGCTGGACAGCACTTGGCGAGGACAGACTACATCTGCGACGGCAAGAGATGCGCCTGCAAGCTGGATCACCAAAGCAACAAAAAAGCCCGGACGAACCGGGCTTTTTTGTCAGGCGTCTCAACCACGCTAAGCGGCTCGAGACGGGAATTTGGTGCCCAGAAGAGCCGTGCTGCGACTAGCATACGGCAGGCCGCGAAGCCGAGCCAACCGTGTTGGACCGCTACCCCTGAGCCAAACGGCCATGCCCATGGCTCCTGTCCGCCAAAGTCTCGATGACCCGGCATTCCGCCACTCTGCCACAAGCGCACTCATCGACCATGCGCGTCAGCTCCAGTCGCAGGGCGTTCAGGCTCGCGATCCTGCTCTCGACTTCCGCCAGCCGGGCCTTGGCGATCGCATCAGCTGTCGCACAGGATTGGTCCGGGTTGTCTTGAAGCGACAGCAGTGCCCGGATGGCGTCGACCTCGAAGCCCAGCTCGCGGGAGTGCCTGATGAAAGCCAGTCTCGAAACGGCGCCCTTGGCGTAGCGTCTCTGCTGTCCTTCGGTACGCGGTGGCGCCGGCAGCAGGCCGATCTGCTCATAGTAGCGGATGGTGGGGACCTTCACCGCCGTTCGCCGCGAAAGCTCGCCGATTGAGAAATCCATGAAAAACCTCTTGAACCTCTAGTGGCTAGAGGAACTAAGGTGATCGCAAACATGGAGATTTTCAATGGCCGACGATTGCTGCGCCCACGAAACAACGGCTTGCGCAGGCCCGCCGCCTCTGGTGCTGCCGGCCAGGACGGACAAGGCGGAAGCGGCAAGTCATGGCGCGCCGAATGCCTCGTGCTGCTCTGGTGGTGTGGCCGTCTTCGATGGCATGGACATCAGCTACAAACGCGTGCTTTGGGCCGTCATTGCGATCAACGGCGCGATGTTCCTTACCGAGATGGTCGCCGGACAGCTCGCCGGATCGCAAGCCCTCAAGGCCGATGCCCTGGACTTCCTGGCCGACACCGTCACCTATGGCCTGAGCCTCGCCGTGATCGGTGCAACCCTGCAAACACGCGCGACTGCCGCCTTGTTCAAGGGGCTGTCGCTGTTCGTCATGGCGCTGTGGGTGTTCGGCTCGACGGTCTACCAGACCTTGATCCTTGGTGTTCCGAGCGCGGAGGTCATGGGGGTCATCGGCTTTATGGCGCTGGCTGCGAACCTCGGCTCCGTGCTGCTGCTGCGCCCCTATAAGGACGGGGATGCAAATGTCCGCTCGGTCTGGCTTTGCTCGCGCAACGACGCCATTGGCAATGTGGTGGTGATGGCTGCCGCCATAGGGGTTTGGGGCACAGCCACCGCCTGGCCGGATCTCGTCGTCGCCGCGCTGATGGCGGGAATATTTCTGACCTCTTCCGTTCAGATCCTGAGGCAGGCCTGGGTTGAGTACAGCCAGGGCCGCCAGCTTGCTGCCGCGGAATAACAAAAAAGCCTGGACGAACCGGGCTTTTTCCGGGATCTATTTTCCCTCCAGAAGCCGGACATTCGACCCAACCAGCGCTTATGACCCAAGACCGACGTACAGAGTTAGGATTTCAAAAACGGTAGCATTGGTAGGTATTCCGGACATCCAGCGGTCGGGCACCGTCATGAGGCCCGGGCTGAGCGACCCGGCGTTATTGCGCCGATGGCAGCTTGGGCGACATCCTGGGCAGAAGCAGCCTAGCCCTCGGAAGGGCAGCGTCCCCGGCACGAGACCCAGCCTAAGAGCGGTGGACGAGCACTGGGATTTTGCTGTGGGTCAGCACCTTGCCCGTTTCGCTCCCAAGCACGATCGCCAAGATTCCGCGCCGCCCGTGCGATGCCATGACGATGAGATCGCAGCCCCTGACCTGTGCCGTGTCAATGATAGCCGCATAGGGATGTTCATGCTCGGCGTGGATGGTTTCGCAGGCGACATGCCTCTCTGCCGCAGCCGCCGCAGCCGCGTCCAGATATTCCTTTGCCTGTCCGTGCAGGTAGTCATGGACGAAAGCCTCGGCCCCGGGAATATCGACGACGGGTGTAGGGTCGGACATAATGCAGTGAAGCGGGGATGTAACCGCAAGGATACTTACTCGGGCATTTAGCACCGCAGCGAGCGCGATGCCATGCATGATCGCGTTCTTGGACGTTTCGGACCCGTCCGTGGGGAGCAGGATGTGCTTGTACATTGTGCTAAACTAAGGAGTGACGCTGAGGGCAATCACATAGCCGGCTCAGCGGACGCCACGGACGTTAGTGCCAGGATGGCACCAGCCGACAGGATCAAAAGTCTGCTCATTGCCTACTCCTCTCCTCATGATCGAATTAACGTCTGAAATTCTACTCGTTATCTCCTCTCCTAGCAATTCGCTGCTTAAGTTCCGCAAGTCCTCCTTCGTAGGCATAGAGGGCTAGACCCGCATCATGAAGAAGAAAAGCCGCGTCGAGTATAAACCCCTCTAGTGGATTCAGATCATAGTCTTGTCCCACAATTACTCCTGCAACGTCCCATAGCTGATCGGCGTGTCGCAGGTCGTGAACAGTTAGTCCTGTCAGAGCGTGATGGGTCTGTGAAAGAATAGGCTCAACTCGGGTAGCCAAAGTACGGTAGGCATCCAAGAGAACTTGACGGTCATCTGTCTGGGAACGGGTACTGTCGGGGCCGAATGTCTTTTGAAGAGGTCGGTTGTCATTGAAGCTCTCGTGATGCGACTGCAATGCCGAGCATCACAGCTGCACACTTGTGCATGGAAAAGAGCATGCTGGTATTCCTTGTAGCTTCCACCACTCAAGGCGCAGGAATACCTGCATAGACGGACGCCAGGCACAAAAAAGCCCGGATGAACCGGGCTTTTTCTGAGAAACCATCACCAGTCCTCCTTCGCCAAGGCTTCGGAGGACACTCCTTCGTCTAACGACTTCGGGTGGCCTGCCACCCGAAGCTCGAAGAGCGAAGGGTGGTGCCCAGAAGAGGACTCGAACCTCCACTCCTTGCGGAACACGGACCTGAACCGTGCGCGTCTACCAATTCCGCCATCTGGGCTGGTGCGGGCTCATGTAAGCGGGCAAGCGACGGGTGTCAACGCGCTTTTTCAGACCATGATCCCGAAAAGTGGGAACCGGTTTTCGGAAAAGATCATGTCAATCAAGAAACACCCGCTCGGCGACGCGCCGGCTCAGTTTTCCAGCACGTCCTTCGACGCCACGGTGGAATCGGCGTTGAGCTTGTAGATCACCGGCACACCGGTGCCGAGTTCGAGCTTGACGATCTCCTCGCCGCTCTTGCCGTCCAGCGCCATGATCAGCGCGCGCAGCGAATTGCCGTGCGCGGCGACCAGCACGGTGCCGCCCCTCAGGACATGGGACTGCATGTCGTGGAGATAATAGGGCCAGACGCGGGCGCCGGTGTCCTTCAGGCTTTCGCCGCCGGGCGGCGGCACGTCGTAGGAGCGGCGCCAGATGTGCACCTGGTCTTCGCCCCACTTCTTGCGGGCGTCATCCTTGTTGAGGCCGGAGAGGTCACCATAATCGCGCTCATTCAGCGCCTGGTCTCGGATCGTCTTCAAATCGCTCTGGCCGACGGCGTCGAGAATGTGCTGGCAGGTCTTTTGCGCCCGGATCAGCGCCGAGGTGAAGGCGATGTCGAATTTCAGCCCGCGCGCCTTGAGCTTCTGGCCGGCTTCCTTGGCCTCCTTGTGGCCCAGTTCGGTCAGGTCGACATCGCGCCAGCCGGTGAACAGGTTCTTCAGGTTCCATTCGCTCTGGCCGTGGCGCACGAGCACGAGAGTTCCCGACATGTTTGCTCCTTCAAAATTATGGATATCTCAGGCTAAGCCCAGCACGTCCCGCATCGAATAAAGACCAGGCTTCTTGCCGCGTGCCCATAGCGCTGCCTTGACCGCGCCGCGGGCGAAGATCGCGCGGTCCTCGGCATGGTGCGACAGCGTGATGCGCTCGCCGGTGCCGGCCAGGATCACGCTGTGGTCGCCGACCACCGAGCCGCCGCGCAGCGAGGCAAAGCCGATCGTTCCGGGCTTGCGCACGCCGGTATGGCCCTCGCGTGACCGCACATCGTTGCCGGCAAGGGAAATGCCGCGTCCCGCCGCCGCCGCTTCGCCGAGCAGCAATGCGGTGCCCGACGGCGCGTCGACCTTGTGCTTGTGGTGCATTTCGAGGATCTCGATGTCGAAATCGTCGGCGTCGAGCGCCCGCGCCGCCTGTTCCACCAGCACCGCCAGCAGATTGACGCCGAGGCTCATATTGCCGGATTTGACGATCGTCGCATGGCGCGCCGCGGCCTCGATCCTGGCGTTGTCTTCCGCCGAACAACCGGTGGTGCCGATGATATGGGCAATGCGCGCCTGCGCGGCATAGCCGGCGAATTCCACAGTCGCCGCCGGCATGGTGAAATCGAGCACGCCGTCGGCCTTGGCGAACACCGGCAGCGGGTCGTCGCCGATTGTCACATTGATGATGCCGATGCCGGCAAGTTCGCCCGCATCCTTGCCGAGATAGGGCGATCCGGTCCGCTCGACCGCGCCGACGACGCGCGCGCCGGGGATCGAATGGATGGCGCGGATCAGCGTCTGGCCCATGCGGCCGGCCGCCCCCACCACCACCAGGCCCATATCGCCGGTTTCGCTCATACGGTCCTCCCAACCACCTTCTTTCCACGCGAACGCGGCAGCGGAGTTTGGATTGGCTTGGCGTCGTCGACAAGCCCCAGCCCCTTCTTGCCCTGCACCCGGTGGAAGCGGGCATAGACACTGTGCGGATCGGCCATCAGCGAGGCGTGCGTGCCTTCCTCGACCAGCCGGCCCTGCTCCATGACGATGATATGGTCGGCATTGACCACGGTCGACAGCCGGTGCGCGATCACGATGGTGGTGCGGCCGGCCATGATTTGGGTGAGCGCTTCCTGGACCCGGGCTTCAGCCTCGTTGTCGAGCGCCGAGGTTGCTTCGTCGAGCAGCAGGATCGGCGCATTGCGCACGATGGCGCGAGCGATCGAGACGCGCTGGCGCTGGCCGCCAGACAGCGTCGCGCCGCTTTCGCCGACCGGCGTGTCGTAGCCTTGCGGCTGCTGGCGGATGAAGTCGTCGGCCGCGGCTTGGATCGCTGCCTGCTCGATCTCGGCGTCGGTGGCCGAAAGCCGGCCATAGCGGATGTTGTCGCGGATGGTGCCTTCGAACAGATAGGGCGACTGCGAGACATAGGCGATCGAGCTTCGCAGCGAGTGCTTGGTGACTTTGGAAATGTCCTGGCCGTCGATTTCGATCGTGCCTGCATCGACGTCGTAGAAGCGTTGCAGCAGCGCCACCAGCGTCGTCTTGCCGGCGCCCGAGGCGCCGACGATGGCCGTCATCTTGCCGGCGGCGGCGGTGAAGCTTAGATCCTGCAGCACCGGCACTTCCTCGACATAGCGGAAGGACACGTTGTTGAACCGCACTGCGCCGGTGGTGAAATGCGCCTCTGCGGCGCCTGGCGCGTCGCCTTGCTTCGGCTCACGGTCGAGCAGCTCGTAGATCATGCGCGCATTGACCAGCGCCCGCTCCATGCCGACCTGCATGCGCGCCAGACGTCGCGCCGGGTCATAGGCCAGGATCAGTGCGGTGATGAACGAAAACACCGCGCCCGGCGGCTGGCCGAGCACCAGTGCCCGATAGCCGGAATAACCGATGACCGCGGTCACCGCGAGGCCGGCCAGCATGTCGGAGATCGGCGACAGCCGTTCTGAGACGCGGGCGATCTTGTTGCTGCGCTGTTCGGCGCTGGCGGCGAGGTCGCCGATGCGGCGCGACAGCTCCTCCTCCATGGTGAAGGCCTTGACGATGGCGATGCCTTGCGTCGCTTCCTGCACGGCCCCGATCAGCCGGGAATTGATCAGCACCGATTCCCGGTTGATCTTGCGTACCCGGCGCGTGATGTAGACGACGGCCCAGATCAGCGGCGGTCCGATCAGCAGCGAACTCAGCGACAGCACCGGATCCTGGTAGATCATGACGCCGACAAGGCCGACCAGCGTTACCGCGTCGCGGGTGATCGAGACTATGGTCAACGACAAAAGGTCGCGAATACCGCCGACATTCTCGTTGACCTGCGCCGCCAGCCGGCCCGAACGCGTGTCGTTGAAGAAATCGACGCCGAGCTTCATCAGATGATCGAAGATGCGTCTCTGGTAGCGGGCGACCAGATTGTTGCCGATGGTGGCCAGCGCCACCGCCTGACCGTAACCAGCGAAGCCTCGGATCATGAAGGCGCCCATGAAGCCGGCACAGATCCACAAGACGGCGCCGCCCTGCCGTTCGTAGAATATCTGGTTGACCATTGGCGCCATGATCCAGGCGCTGAAGGCGGTCGTGCCCGAAACCAGCAGTGAGCAGGCGATGGCGACGGCATAGGACCTGCGATAGTCGTGGCTGTTTTCAGTCAGGATGCGGCGCAATACCGCCGTGACCTCGGCCGGTCTCACCTTCGCTCTGCTTGGGCTTTGAAGTGTCAAATCTGCTGCGTTTCGTCGGTTTCCGCATCGTAAGCGGGCTGGAATTCGGCCCCCCTCTTAACGCCCCGGCCGTGGCTTGCCTATGGCCAAGGCGGCGAAACTTCGTCGCGGCTCAGTTCACGATTGAGAGTTGGTCGCCACTTTGCGGATGCGGATCACGCCCGCCAGCGCCGCCCCGCGGTCTGGACGCCGAACAGCGAGGGGTTGCGGGCATAGGCGGCAAGGCCGGAAAGTGCCGCCAGCGGGTGGGTGATGACATAGACCGGCATCGAGGCCATCAGCGCGCTATGCGGCGCCTTGTCCTCGAAGGCGGCGCGGAAATTGCCTTCCTTCAGCGCCGGCACGATCTTTTGCGCGATGCCGCCGGTCAAAAACACGCCGCCGCGGCTCATGAACACCAGCGCCAGGTCGCCGGCGGTGCGGCCGAGGCAGGTGACGAACAGCGCCAGCGCTTCCTCGGCAACCGGATCGGTCTTGGCCAGCGCCGCCCCGGTGACCTCGGCCGGCGTGGTGAATGGCGAAGGCTTGCCGTCGGCCTTGGCCACCGCCCGATAGACATTGACCAGGCCGCGCCCGCACAGGATCTGTTCGCCCGAAATGCGGCCTTCGAGCTTCTCGATATGCGGGAAAACAGCGAAATCGCGCTGAGACCGCGGGCCGATATCCATATGGCCGCCTTCGCCGGGCACCGGTATCCAGTGGTTGAGCGCATGGACCAGCCCGGCGACGCCGAGCCCGGTTCCGGGGCCAAGCACGACGCGCCCGGCATTGGGCTCCGGCGTGCCGCCGCCGATCTTTTCCATATGCTCTTCGCCGAGCGCCACAACGGCCAGCGCCTGCGCCTCGAAATCGTTGAGCACGACGATGTCGCTCAGGCCCAGGTTGGAAAACATCTGCTTCGGCTTCACCACCCATGGACAGTTGGTGAGCGGGATCTCGTCGCCATCGACCGGCCCGGCGATCGCCAGCACCGCCGAATTCGGCCGGATGGACGAGCGGTCGAGCACCGCCGCCTGGATTGCCTCGTCGATGGTGTTGAAATTGGCCGTCTGCACGATATGCGGCTCGCCGGCGTCCGAATTCGCGTCGAGCACAATCGAAAAGCGCGCATTGGTGCCGCCGATGTCGCCGATCAGCACTGGAAACCGCAACGCTGCGTCGTCGTCGCCTGACATGCCTTGGTCGTCCCCTTTGTGGCGACGTTGCGCCGTTTCAATCGATTGACTAGCGCATGGCCCTGGAAAGGGGAAGCGTCAGTTCGCCATTACTGTCCGACGTTTGCCGGTGGCCGTCGCCTCGGCAGGGGAATGCCGATCTCCGGCGTGGCGGTGAAGGCGTTAACGGCGTTTGGCAGTCCGGCCGCGTTGCCGGTGATGGGCGGCAAAGGCGCGTCGGGTTCCGGCGCCCTGGCCGCGATCGGCACGCCGCCGCCACGATAGGTGACGGCTTCCGCCGAGTCGGCATCCGGCTGATCGAGCACAAACCGGCATTGTTTCGGCAGGTTCGCCATCGTCATCACGTCGCGCGCCTTGGGCGCGTCGGGGTTCTTGTTGGGACGCCACGGCTCTTCGGTGAACCACCAGGCCAGCGGCTTGCCGCAGCCATCGTCGTCGGGCGTCGCTTCCTGTCCCTTGCAGTTCGGCGAGCCCGGCTGGCAGCCGATGCGGATGTGGAAATGATAGTCATGGCCCCAGAACGGCCGGATCTTGCGCAGCCAGGAGCGGTCGCCGGTGACGGTGTCGCAGAGCTTCTTCTTGATGCCGGGATTGACCAGGATGCGCTCGACTTCCGAGTAGCTCGCCGCGCGCTTCAACAGCTGCGTATGCATCGGCTTCCACAGCCGGTCCTTCACCAGATGCGTCTTGTCGTCGACCATCAGCGTGGCGCTGATGTTTTCGCGCTCCTGGGTCGTGAGCTTGCGGTCGGGCATCGGCGTCAGCCAGATGTCGGCGTCGAGGCCGATCTGGTGCGAGGCATGGCCGGTCAGCATCGGCCCGCCGCGCGGCTGCGAGATGTCGCCGATTAGAAGCCCGGGCCAGCCGTCGGCGGCGGCATCGCGCGACAGTTTCTCGATCAACGCGATCATCGTCGGGTGACCCCAGCGCCGGTTGCGCGAGGGACGCATCACCTCCCAGTTCATGCCATCCATGGGCAGCGCGACGCCGCCGGTGAAGCAGCCCTTGGAATAGAAGCCGAAGGATTGCGCCGCTGCCACCGCCGGCAGCTTCTTGGCGCCGAACAGGTCTTTTGCCCGCGGCTCGGCCGTGATTGCGCCCGCGGCCAGCCCGGCCAGCGCCACGATCGCCAGCGCCGCCGTCAGGAACGGTCGTCTGCCGGGCAAGGATCGCATTGAAATCGTCATGAGCCCCCTCTGCAACAGGCCGCGCAACTCGGCGAATCATACCACGCTTGGCGCCGCGTTTCGATTATTCACCCTTCATCGGGCTGCGCGGCTCGCCGTCGCGCCAGCTGCCGTCAGCCCACATAAGGTCGAACGCCTGGCGGTAGTCCGGAAAGCGGAACCGGTAGCCGGCCGCCTTGATCGCTTTGTTGGCGACGCGCTTGTTCTCGCCATAGAAGGACCGCGCCATGGGCGAAAGTTGGGCGGTCTCGAAAGGAATTTCGGGCGGCGGCTCAATTCCCATCAGCGACGCGGCATAGGTGACGACATCCTGAGGCGGCGCCGGTTCGTCATCGGTGACGTTGAATATGCCGCCTGTATTGCCGCCGATGAGATGCCAGAGCGCGCCGGCGATATCGTCGCAATGGATGCGGTTGAAGACCTGGTCTGGCTTGACCAGCCGCCTTGCGGTGCCGTTCTCCAGATTGACCAGTGCATTGCGGCCCGGCCCGTAAATGCCGGAAAGCCGCAGGATTGCAGTGGGCTTGCCAATTTCGCGGCCGAGCTGCAACCAGTCCTGCTCGGCCGCCACCCGCATTGCCGAGCGCTTCGACACCGGCCGGCATGCGGCTGTTTCATCGACCCAGGCGCCGTCATAATTGCCGTAGACGCCGACGGTCGAGAGATAGCCGATCCAGCGAAGCGCCGGCATGGCCGTGATCGCCTGGCGTGCAGCGAGAAGCACCGGGTCGCCGGCCTCCTCCGGCGCTACGGAGACGATCAGGTGGGTGGTTTTCTGCAGTGCGTCGCGGATCTCAGGTGTCAGCGCGCCGTCGAACAGCAACGGCGCAATGCCTGTCTGCCTGAGCGATTCGACCTTCTCCGGCGTGCGCGTGGTGCCGAAAATCGCCGCCTTTTCCTTGTTCGCCCGAGCAAACGCTTTCCCGGAATAGCCGGCGCCGAAGATGAAGATCTGCTTTTCGCTCATGCATGCGCCTCTGTTGGCAATGCGGACAGCCACTCGTCGCGCACTGTCGCGTCGATTTCGGTTTTCAAGCTGATAGCGGCCAGCTCGCTGAATTCGGCCTCCGGCACCAGCCGCGCCAGCGCCCAGACAGCCGCGCCGCGCACCAGCGGAGACGGATCACCCAGCAAGGCACGGACCGGGCCAGCCAGCGAAATATCACTAGAATTACCGGCGGCGGTCAGCACATTGCGGACAAAGCGATCGCGGCCGATGCGCTTGATCGGCGAGCCCGAGAAGAAAGACCGGAACGCCGCGTCGTCCAGCAGCAAGAGCTCCACCAGTGGTGGCTCGCGCAATTCGTCGCGGGCGGCGAGCTTGGCCTCCGAGGCGGCGCGGGCGAACTTGTTCCACGGGCAGGCGGCGAGGCAATCGTCGCAGCCATAGATGCGATTGCCGATCTTTTCGCGGAATTCGCGCGGGATCGGCCCCTTGTTCTCGATGGTGAGATACGAAATGCAACGCCGGGCATCGAGCCGGTAAGGCGCCGGAAAGGCATCGGTCGGGCAGGCGTCGAGGCACGCGCGGCACGAGCCGCAATGGTCTACCTCGGCTGTATCGGGCGCCAATTCCGCCGTGGTGAAGATGGTGCCGAGAAACAGCCAGGAGCCGTGCTCGCGGCTGACCAGATTGGTGTGCTTGCCTTGCCAGCCGAGCCCGGCAGCCTCAGCCAGCGGCTTTTCCATCACCGGCGCCGTGTCGACAAAAACCTTCACATCGCCGCCGGCACGCGCCACGATCTTGCCGGCGATCTCCTTCAGCCGGCCCTTCATCACCTCGTGATAGTCGCGGTTTTGCGCATAGACCGAGATCGCGCCGCGGTCGCGCCTTGCCTGCAGCGCACGCGGATCGTGATCGGGGCCGTAATTCATCGCCAGCACGATGATCGAGCGCACGTCCGGCCACAGCGTCGAGGGTTCGCTGCGGCGCTCGAGCGTCTCGGCAATCCACGCCATCGAGCCGTGAAACCCGTCGGCGACGAATTCGGCCAATCTGGCTGGCGCCAGCGGGATGGCATCGGGTGTGGTGACGGCGACCGCATCGAAGCCGGCGCGCCGCGCCTCGGCGTCGACCAGCGCGCGCAAGGTTTGGCTTTTAGAAGTCGAGGTCCGCATAATGCGACACCGGCGACAGGCCGCGCACCCGGTCGGAGAGCAGCGGCCGGAATGAGGGCCGCGATTTCACCCGCGTGTACCATTCGCGCGCCGCGGCATGCTCGCGCCAGTCGATCTCGCCGAGATAGTCGAGCACCGACAGCGCCGCCGCCGCCGCCAGGTCGGCATAAGTTACCTTGCTGCCGGCCAGCCAATGGCGGGTGCCGGCCAGCCAATTGGTGTATTTCATATGCTGGCGGATGTTGGCGCGCGCGGCGCGGATCGCCGCCGAATCGGGCGAACCGCCGCCCGCCGTTTCCGGCATCACCGGCTTCAGCACGCGTTCGCGCACCAGATGCCGGGTCACTTCGCCTTCGGCCTTGTTGAGATACCAGTCGGTCAGCCGGCGGATTTCGGCGCGCTGCATCGGGTCTTCGGCAAACAGCCTCTTGTCGCGCTTCAGGACGCCGCGCGTCTCGTCGAGATATTCGGCGATGACCATTGCGCCGACGATCGGCACGTCGCCTTCGGCAAGTAGGATCGGCAAGGTGCCGGCCGGGTTCAGCGCCAGGAACTCCTTGCGCCGCGTCCACGGTTTTTCCTCGATCAGCGCCAGCTCCTCGCCATACTCGCCAAAGGCGAGGCGAACGAAGCGGCAGGTGGCGAACATCGGGTGATGGAAAAGCGTCAGCATGGTTCCGCGATAATTCAGCGCACTGGCGAATCGCAGGGCGCACCGGTAAGTCTTGGCGGCCCGTCATGCGGCCGTCACGGTGTTGCGACCTATAGGGGGACTTCCACGCCGTGACAAGCAAGCCATTTGCAAGCCGCTTCCTTCCGTCACTTGAATGCCGAGGTTGCCATGGATAGCCACACCATTGTCGAAGCCCTGCTGCTCGGCCTGCTCGAGGGGCTGACCGAGTTCATTCCGGTCTCCTCGACCGGCCATATCCTGCTTGCCGGCCATTTTCTGGGCTTCCATTCCACCGGCAAGGCCTTCGAGATCCTGATCCAGCTCGGCGCCATCCTGGCGATCCTCAGCGTCTATTTCCGCCGCCTGTGGCAGATGCTGCTCGATCTGCCGCACGACCGGCTGACGCGGCATTTCGTCATCGGCATCCTGATCGCCTTCCTGCCGGCGGCCGTCATCGGCGCGCTGGCGCATGATTTCATCAAGACGGTGCTGTTCGAATCGCCAAGGCTGATCTGCATCATGCTGATTATCGGCGGTGTCGTGCTGCTGGTCGTCGACCGCATGAAGCTGCAGCCTGTCTACCGCGACGTCGAGCGCTTCCCGACCCGGCTCTACCTTCAGATCGGCCTGTTCCAGTGCCTGTCGCTGATCCCCGGCACGTCGCGCTCCGGTTCGACCATCGTCGGTGCGCTGCTGCTGGGCGTCGACAAGCGGGCGGCGGCGGAATTTTCGTTCTTCCTCGCCATCCCGACCATGGTCGGCGCCTTCGCCTTCGACCTGTTCAAGAACCGCAACGTGCTGACCACCGCCGACCTGCCAATCATCGCCATCGGCTTCGTCGCCGCCTTCGTCACCGCGCTGTTCGTCGTCCGCTTCCTGCTCGATTACGTCTCGCGCAACGGCTACTCGCTGTTCGGCTGGTGGCGCCTGGTGGTTGGTGGCGTCGGGCTGGTGGCGTTGATGATTTGGGGGTGAGCCCCTTACGCGGTTTCGTCGAGTTCCTTCGCGCCCCCCTCTGTCCTGCCGGACATCTCCCCCACTTGGGGGGAGATTAGCAGCCCCACGGGCGGCGCTTTACCTTGCAACGCCGGTGATTGGCGAAATCCGACGTCGCAGCTGATCTCCCCCCAAGTGGGGGAGATGGCCGGCAGGCCAGAGGGGGGCGCTGTCCCGCTGTAGTCTCGCCGGGATCGCTTAGCGATCCCGCTAATTTCTCCCATAAAACGCATTCTCGACATGCACCGGCCAGCGCCAGGGCAGCACCGCCACCATATCGAAACGCATCGACAGCTTTCCATAATCCGGTTGCCGTGACAGCCAGATGTCGGCGGCGCCCTCGATGCGCCGCTCCGATTCGTGGCCGATCGCCTCCATCGCTTCCATCAGCGTGCGCCGCGCCTTGACCTCGACGAACAGCACCAGGTCGCCGCGCCTGGCGATGAGGTCGATCTCGCCGAAGCGCGTGCGATGGCGGCGGGCAAGGATGCGGTAGCCCTTCAACATCAGCGCCGCTGCCGCCAGCCATTCGCCGCGATGGCCGCGCCGATAGGCCTTTTGGCGGCTGGCGCTCTGGCGCTCAGCCACCGCTGCTGTTTCCTTGTTTGACCATGATCTTTTCCGAAAACCGGGTTCCACTTTTCGGGATCATGGTCTGTCCTTGAGCTCCAGCAGTCGCCGGTAAAGCGCCTGTTTCTGCCCGCCGGTCATTTTCGCGGCTTCCGCCGCTGCCTTCGAGGCCGGCATTTCTGTGGCAAGCGACAGGAGCAGCCGGTCGATGTCGGCGGGTTCGTCGGCCTTGGTCTCGGCCGGGCCGACGCAGATGACGATTTCGCCCTTCGGCGTGTCGGCCGCCGCATAGTGATCGGCCAGCCCCTGCAGCGTGCCGGTGCGCATTTCCTCAAAGGTCTTGGTCAGCTCGCGGCCGATCGCGGCTTTCCGCTCACCGCCCAGCGCCTCGACCATGGCGACCAATGTCTCGGCCAGCCGGCGCGGCGATTCGAAGAAGATCAGCGTCGCCGGCACCGCCCTGAACGTCTCCAGCTTGGTCAGCCGCTGCCCTGATTTCACCGGCAGAAAGCCGGCGAACAGGAAGGCGTCGGATGGCAGGCCGGACGCCGTCAGCGCTGCCAGCGGCGCCGATGGGCCGGGGATCGGCACCACGCGCAGGCCGCGCTCCTGCGCCTCGCCGACCAGCCGGTAGCCGGGATCGGAGATCAGCGGCGTGCCGGCGTCGGAGATCAGCGCCACGCTCTGTCCGGCCTCGAGCGCTGCGATCAGTTTCGGCCCGGCCTCGCCGGCATTGTGTTCGTGATAGGCGGTGGTGCGGCGGCGGATGCCGTAGCGGTCGAGCAGTACGCGCGAGACGCGGGTGTCCTCGCAGGCTACGATGTCGGCTGCGGCCAGCGTTTCCAGCGCGCGCAGCGTGATGTCGGAGAGATTGCCGATCGGCGTCGCCACCAGATACAGCGCCGGCTCGAGCGGCCGTGCCGGCATCTCGGTCTGGCCGATCACATAGCTGCGTTTTTCGCCGGTCACCGCTTACATCTCCATTCAGCCCTGTTTGGCACGGCGCAGGCGCGGTTGCAAAAATGCCCGGTCTCACGCCCCCAAATCTCACGCGGATGTAATCCGGCCGCCATGTCTTTGCCATAGTAGGGAACGAAACCGTGGCCAGCGGATTGAATGCCTGAGTCTCTTGAGGAGGAGGACAGGATGGAAAGCCTGAAACTGCAGGACGTTTTCGAGCCCTATTATGCCGGCCGCAAGCGCTTCGCCGCGCCGCGCGACAAAAGCCAATCCGCTGAAGCCCGGGACGAGGCTATCCGCAGGGAAGCTGGAAAGCGGCTTCTGCGCTGTGTGCTCGCCGAGGCCCGCACCGAAATCGAGATCGACACCGAAAGCACGACGGAGCACTGACCGGACGATGCCCAACCGCTTCGATATCTTCATCACCCGTCTTGAAACCAAAAGCGCCCGCGAAGGCGCTCCGCCAAATCCGATGAACGACCAGCACAGCGTCCGCCGCGACAAGGCCGATGCCAAGCCGGCCCGGACCGGAGAGGCGCATGCCGAAAAGGACCGCGGCAAGCGCCGCTTCAAGCACGACGCCTGACCCTTCGCGATTGGCGAGGACAACCCTCGAAGGCGCGGGTGCCAACGCCCCGCACTTATTCAACCGAGATACCGCGACACCTTCACTTCCAGCAATCGCACCAGCACCGGATCCATGAATTCGCAATCATCCGGGATGTCGAGGCAGATCACCCGGGCCTTCTTCAGGCTGTCCCGGAATTTCTTCTGCAATTTGGTGCGGTGCGCCTTTTCCATCACGAATATGATGTCGGCCCAGGCCACCAGCTCATGCGTCAGCGGCGTGTCGGCATCGTGGTTGGTGCCCCGCCGACGCGACTTCGATATCCCGGCGTTTTGAAAACATCTGCTCGGCGGTCGGGCTGCGCAAGCGGTTCTGGCTGCAGACGAACAGCACATTCTTCATCGTTGCGGCTATCTCGCGAGATCCGCGACCACGGCATCGAGCACGATCATGCCGGCCGGCGTGGCGCGCAGCCTTGCATTGCCGATCGACGCCACCAGCCCCTCATCTTGCAGCACGGTCAGTCGCGCGCTCGACAGGCCGCGCCCGGAAAACGCTTCGTAGCGGGAAAGGTCGATGCCCTCGGCCAGCCGCAGCCCCATCAGCAGGAATTCGTCGGCCTCTTCGGAGCGCGTCAGGATCTCGCCGCCGGTGACGCCATGGCCCTTCGCCTCGACCAGATTGGCCCAGGTTTCCGGCATCCGCTCGGCGATGGTGACGGTGCGATGGCCGTTCTCGATGAAGCGGCCATGCGCGCCCGGTCCGACGCCGACATATTCGCCATAGCGCCAATAGGTCAGATTGTGCCGGCTCTCGGCGCCCGGCCTGGCGTGATTGGAAATTTCGTAAGCCGGCAGACCATGCGCCGCCGTGACCTCCTGCGTCAGCGCATAGAGATCGGCCGCTTGGTCATTGTCGGGAATGGTGAATTTGTGCGCCGCGTGCAGCTGATAGAACGGCGTGCCTTCCTCGATTGTCAGCTGGTAGAGCGACAGATGGTCGGCGGCGTGACCGATCGCCTGTTCAAGCTCCGCCTGCCATGCGTCCAGCGTCTGGCCGGGACGGGCGTAGATCAGGTCGAAGGAGAGGCGCGGAAAGATTTCGCGGGCGAGCCCGATCGCATGCAGCGCCTCGTCGACATTGTGCAGCCGGCCGAGGAAGCGCAGATCCTTGTCGTTCAGCGCCTGCACGCCGAGCGACACACGGTTGACGCCGGCGGCGCGGTAGCCGCGAAAGCGCTCGGCCTCGACCGAGGACGGATTGGCTTCCAGCGTCACCTCGATGCCATCCGGTACTGTCCAGTTCTTCGCCACCGCGTCCAGCACCGCCGCCACCGTTTGCGGCTGCATCAGCGACGGCGTGCCGCCACCGAGAAAGATGCTGGTCACCTCGCGCGGCCCGGTGCGTTCGCGCATTGTCGCGAGTTCGGTCTCGAACGCGCGGGCAAAGCGCTCCTGGTCGACCGGCTGGTGGCGGACATGGCTGTTGAAGTCGCAATACGGGCATTTGGCCGCGCAGAACGGCCAATGGATATAAACGCCGAAGCCCGGGCTGCGGTCCAGCGACATCTCAGGCCGAACCAAGCCGTGCGCGGGCGAATTTCTGGAAGGCGCGGGCGCGGTGCGACAGCGCCTTCGGCTGGCCGGGCTTCCAGCCGTGCTTTTCCTCGGCACTCATCTCGCCAAAAGTCTTGTCGAAACCGTCGGGCAAAAACACCGGGTCATAGCCGAAGCCGAGCACACCGCGCGGCGGCCAGACCAGCGTTCCCTCGGCCTCGCCGCGATAATATTCGGCCTCGCCGTCGGGGAAGGCGAGGCAGATGACGGCAACGAAGCGGCCCTTGCGCTGCGCCGGCTGGGCGGCGCCAACTTCCTGCAAGGCCACTTCTGTGCGCTGCATGGCCATGCCGAAATCGCGAGTGCCTTCCGGGGTTTCGGCCCAGTTGGCGGTGTAGACGCCGGGCGCGCCATCAAGCGCATCGACGCACAGGCCGGAATCATCCGACAGCGCCGGCAGGCCGGTGGCTTCAGCCGCGGCAAAAGCCTTGATGTAGGCGTTTTCCTCGAAGGTGGTGCCGGTCTCGTCGGGTTCCGGCAGGCCGTAGTCCTTGGCCGATTTCGCCTCGAAGCCGAACGGCCCGATCAAATCGGCAAACTCACGCAGCTTGCCCGCATTGTGGCTGGCGACGACGATCTTCTTTCCATCGAGAGAATGCATCAAAGGCCCCAGATCCGTGGCTCGGCGAATTCGATCGAATTGCCCGAGGGGTCGCGTATGTAGATCGAGCGTCCGCCCTGCGGCCATTCGAATTCGCTTTCGATAGCGATGTTCTTCGCCTCAAGCTGTACCTTCCAGCGCACGAGTTCGTCCGCGCTTGCCGCAAAGCAAAGATGGCCCTCACCAGCCGTGCCATGCGGCGGCACTTTCAGCCGCGCATCCGGCGCCGGCGGGATTTTGGTCGCTTCGGCGTTGAAGATAAGCAGCACGCCTTGCCCGCAGCGGAAGAAGAGATGGCGGCCGTCGACCTTGCCGAGGAGGGTGAGGCCGAGGACGTCGCAGTAGAAGGCTTCGGCGGCTGGCAGGTCTGTGACGTAAAGCGCTGATTCAAGAATAGCGGAGGGTTGCATCAGGCACCCCCCTCTGTCCTGCCGGACATCTCCCCCTCAAGGGGGGAGATCGGCAGCTTCGGGGCTGCTGCCCACATTTCAGCGTTGGAGAGTGGCGAAGGCCAAAATGACGTCCAATCTCCCCCCTTGAGGGGGAGATGCCCGGCAGGGCAGAGGGGGGTGTATCGCGCCGACGTCATCGCAGTAAATTCAATCAGGCCACAGCCATCTGCTGCAAACTCACCAGCCGCTGGATGCCCTTCTTGGCCAGGCCCATCAACTCCGCGAACTGCCCTTCCGAAAACGGCTCGCCCTCGGCGGTGCCCTGGATCTCGACGATGCCGCCCTTGCCGGTCATGACGAAATTGGCGTCGGTGCCGGCCGACGAATCCTCGATATAGTCGAGATCGATGACCGGCTGGCCGTCATGGATGCCGCAGGAAATCGCCGCGACATGGTCCTTCAGCACCTTGGCAACGCTGGCCATCTGCCGCGCTTCCATCCAGCGCAGGCAATCGTAGAGCGCCACCCAGCCGCCGGTGATCGAGGCCGTGCGGGTGCCGCCATCGGCCTGGATGACATCGCAGTCGACGGTGATCTGCTGTTCGCCCAGCGCTTGCAAATCGACAACGGCGCGCAAGCTGCGGCCGATCAGGCGCTGGATCTCCAGCGTGCGGCCGCCTTGCTTGCCGGCCGAGGCTTCACGGCGCATGCGCTCGCCGGTCGAGCGCGGCAGCATGCCGTACTCGGCCGTCACCCAGCCCTTGCCGGAATTGCGCATCCAGCCCGGCACTTTTTCCTCCAGGCTCGCCGTGCACAGGACATGCGTATCGCCGAATTTCACCAGGCACGACCCCTCGGCGTGTTTGGACACGCCGCGCTCGAAGGAGATGGCGCGCATTTCGTCGGCTTGGCGTTTGGAGGGGCGCATCGAGGCCTCTTTCTGTTCTTTTTGCGGTTGCGTCGGCGGCTTGTAGACGCATGCAGCCCATGGCGCAAAGGAAAATGGCCGGGCAGCGCAAGAGCGGCACCATGACGGCAAGCGCGGCACTGGGTTGCGCGCCGCCGAGGGAAGTCTATATCCTTTACCTGGAGGTTTTTGGCTCGAATGACCAAGGCAGTCACCGAACCCAGTATGCTGGCGCCCGCGCTGCAGTCGCTCGACATGCGCTCGCGCGACATTTTTAGGCGCATCGTCGAGTCCTATCTGAAGGACGGCGAGCCTGTGGGATCGCGCAGCCTGTCGCGCATCCTGCCCTCGTCACTATCGCCGGCCACCATCCGCAACGTGATGAGCGACCTCGAACATCTCGGCCTGATCTACGCCCCGCATATCTCCGCCGGACGCCTGCCGACGCAGACCGGCCTGCGTTTTTTCGTCGATGCCTTCATGGAGCTCGGCGATCTCACCGACGAGGAACGCCGCGTCATCGAGGCGCAGGTGCGCGCCTCCGGCTCGGGCGCGACGCTGGAACACATGCTGACCGAGGCCAGCCAGATGCTGTCGGGCATGTCGCGCGGCGCCGGCCTGGTGCTCGCGACCAAGAACGAGGTGGCGCTGAAGCACATCGAATTCATCCAGCTCGAGCCGACCAAGGCGCTGGCCGTGATGGTGTCGCAGAACGGCGACGTCGAAAACCGCGTCGTCGACCTGCCGGCCGGCATCACCGTCTCGCAGCTGCACGAGGCCTCCAACTTCCTCAACGCGCATATCCGCGGCCGCACGCTCGCCGAGGCGCGCATCGAGATTGCCCGCATCAAGGACGAGACCAGGGCCGCCCTCGACACGCTGTCGCAGGACCTGGTCGAGAAGGGCCTGGCGGTGTGGGCCGGCGCCGACAGCGGCCTGCCGGCGCGCCTTATCGTGCGCGGCCGCGCCAACCTGCTGGAAAACGTCACCGCCCAAGCTGACATCGAATTGCTGCGGCATCTGTTCGAGGATCTGGAGACGCAGGACGGGCTGATCCAGCTGCTCGACCTCGCCGAGGACGGCCCCGGCGTGCGTATCTTCATCGGCTCGGAAAACAAGCTGTTTTCGCTGTCCGGTTCGTCGCTGGTGGTGGCGCCTTACCGCGACAAGGACGCCCGCGTCGTCGGCGCCCTCGGCGTCATCGGGCCGACCAGACTGAATTATGCCCGCATCGTGCCGATGGTCGACTACACTGCCCAATTGATTACCCGGATGTTGAGATAATTCCAAAGCCGGGATCACCGCAAAGGAGGGCGCAGAATGGCGCTTGAATCGTTCAAGGCCCAGATCAGCATGCTGCTCGAGGAAATGGTCAACCAGCCCGAGGACGAGCACGAGATCCAGGAGCAGCTGCGCGAAAAACTCCGCGAAATGCGCGCCATGGGCCTGCCGCTGCCGGACGATCTCGTGAAGCTGGAAAAGCGTCTCGATGACGATTTGGACGTCGAAGAGGAAAGTTGAGCGGTTCCGCCTTGAATCTGTGCCTGCATGCTTCTCTTTTGCGGCGCACGCACAATATCTCCTCCGAGCATGGCGCGCCGACGGGCGTGAATTCGAGGAGAACAGCATGATGCGGATTGCCGGCTTGGCGGGCCTCGCCCTGCTTCTGGCCACCAGTGCCTTCGCCCAGCAGGCCGATCAGCCGCTTTTGACAGGCAAGGACGCTTTCGGCGATTGGAAGGCCGATAAACCGGGCGTGCGCCGGCTGATCAAGCCGCAGGACCTGCAAAAGCCCTATCTCACCGAGTCCGCCTCCAACGGCGCCGGCCTTGGCGATCGACCCGAAGGCGCCAAGCCTGTCCTGCCGCCCGGCTTCTCGGTCGAAATGATCGCTTCCGGCATCGCCAATCCGCGCGTCGTGCGCGTGGCGCCGAATGGCGACCTGTTCGTCGCCGACAGCGACGCCAACCAGATCCGCGTCTATCGGCTGGCCAAGGACAGCGCCAAGCCCGCCGAGGATGGCATTTTCGCCGGCGATCTCAGCCAGCCCTACGGCATCGCCTTCTACCCGCCGGGCGACAAGCCGCAATGGGTCTATGTCGCCAACAATGACAGCATCGTGCGCTTTGCCTATCGCGACGGCGACCTGAAAGCCTCAGGCGAGGCGGAGACGATCGTCTCCAACATCCCCTCTGGTGGCCATTGGACCCGCGACATCGCCTTCTCGCCCGACGGCAAGACGCTGTATCTCTCGGTCGGTTCCGGATCGAATGTCGCCGAGGGCATGGGGAAGCAACCGGATGGCGGCCTCGACGCCTGGACGAAATCCCTGCCTTCAGGCGCCGCTTGGGGTGAGGAGGACGGCCGTGCCGACGTGCTGGCTTTCGACCCCGCCGGCAAGAACGGCCGTATCGTCGCCACCGGCCTGCGCAATTGTTCGGGCATGACCGTGCAACCGGCAACCGGCGCGCTGTGGTGCGTCGTCAACGAGCGCGACGGGCTGGGCGACAATGTGCCGTTCGAATATGCCACCACGGTCAAGGACGGCGCCTTCTATGGCTGGCCGTGGTATTATATCGGCGCCAACGAGGATCCCCGCCACAAGGGCGCGCGGCCTGACCTCGCCGGCTCGGTCACCGTGCCCGACGTGCTGATGCAGGCGCATTCGGCGCCGCTCAACATCACCTTCTACGACGGCGGCAATTTTCCGGCAGAGTATAAGGGCGACGCCTTCGTCGCCCTGCATGGCTCATGGAACCGCGGCGTGCGCACCGGCTACAAGGTGGTGCGGTTGAGATTCAGCGGAGGCAAGCCGACCGGCGAATACCAGGATTTCGCCACCGGCTTCGTCCTCTCCGATGATGCCGTCTGGGGCCGGCCGGTCGGTGTTGCGGTGGCCAAGGACGGCGCGCTGATCCTCACCGAGGACGCCAACGGCACCATCTGGCGCATTACTCATGTAGACGGGCCGTCCTGAGCCCACCGGTTTGGCAAAGAGTTGCCCCAGTGCACGTCCCGATGTATCGCCTTGGGATAGGTATGGATCACCTCGGCCGATGAAGCGCGGTCATCGAAACCGGTGTCCCTGAGATTGAAGAGGCCGACTGAGCCGAAGGACTTCTTGGCCCCTTGCACGAAGCGGCTGTCGCTGAAATCGTGTTCGTAAAGCGTCACCGTGACGTGGCCGTCATTGAGCTTCGGCACGTAAACACTGCTGATCGTGTCGTTGGCGACGCCCAGCTGGTTGACGTTGAAGCGATAGACGTCCTGCACCATGCGCCGGGCCGCATTGCCGTTGATCATCCAGTATTCGCGGCGCGATGCGCGGTTCCGGTCGACGAGTTTGAGCGCTGCCTTGCGGCCAAGCCCGAGCCAGTGCTCGAACACCATCACTTCGGCGCCCCACGGATAGGGATAATTGGACTTGTCGACGATGCGCGGCACGCCGGCATCGGGGATCTCATTGGTGTCGACATAGTCCAGCCATTGCAGCTGGAACGACGCTTCCACGTTGAGGTCGGTGTTGCGCGGATCGGCAGCAACAATGCGCCAGTCGGAAACCGGCGGATATTTGGTGCCGAGGTCGATGTAGAATTCGCCCTTGGTAGTGTCGCCAGGGTCCGGGGAATCGCGCTCCAACGCGACCAGCCGCACCTTGAAGCGGTTGTTGACGACCAGCGGATAGATCATCGGACGAATGGGATGGGCACCGGGGTTCCGGCTGTCGGCAAAGTACCCAGGCGCCGGGACGATATCGCTGGCGCCCTTGTCGATCAGGCTGAAAGCCTGCCGCCCCTCGAACCACAGATACCATTCCAGCTCGTGGACGTGGCCGCGCGCTTCGTTGTTGGGCATCCATTGCATGAGCTGGATGTGAAGTCGTTTCGCTAGCATGGCTGGCTCCTGCCGATGTAGCCGCGCAAGCGCGCGGCAATGAGGGATTGCAACGTGCGGCGGGCGGACGGGGGATAGCCGCTCTTCTTCGTCGCGTAAGTGAACCATCTCTCGTTTTCGGCCGTGCCCTGACGACCGCCCGATCCTGCTGGCGCAATCGAATCCGTTTTACCCTCGCCCGCTTTTCATGGCATCAGGGGCCGTTCACGGGGTGCAACCGTCATGACGCTCACCGGCTTTCTCGCTTACAGTGCCGCGCTTGGCATCGCCGCCGCCATTCCCGGCCCCGGCGTCACCGCGCTTGTCGCGCGGGCGCTCGGTTCCGGCTTCCGCTCATCGCTGGCCATGTCGTTCGGCCTGATGCTCGGCGACCTCATTTATCTCACCGCCGTCGTGCTCGGCCTTGCCTTTGTCGCGCAGACCTTCGGCATGGTCTTCCTCGCCATCAAATGGCTGGGCGTCGCCTATCTCGCCTTCCTCGGCTGGCGGTTCTGGACCGCGGGGATCACGCCCGAAACTGTCGAGGCCAGGAAAGGCAAGGGTGGTCTGGTATCGAGCTTCCTTGCCGGCCTCACCGTCACGCTGGGCAATCCGAAGACGATGATCTTCTACCTCGCCATCACACCGACCATCGTCGACCTGAAGACCATCACGCTCGCCGACTACGGCATCCTGGTCGCGCTCACCGTGATCGTGCTCTTCGTCGTGCTGGTGCCCTATCTGGCGCTGGCCGCCAAGGCGCGCTGGTTCCTGAAATCGCCACGCGCGCTGAAGGCGCTGAACCGCACCGCCGCCGGCTTCATGGTTGGTGCCGCTGCAGCCATTGCGGCCCGTCAGTAGATCGGTTTCGGCCAATCCATTCCGCCAATCGGGCCATCCGGAAAATGCCTTTCCGGGCGAGGCGCGTTTTCAGCAAGCGCCCCACTCGATATTTTCGGCCGGCAGCCTATCTTGCGCGGTCGAAAGCCCTATTCTGTCCGCCGATGCCAATTGCCTGACCAATTGCCTGATTTGGGAGCGAAACCAATGAACAAGCCCGTCTCTTCGCCGCGCGTGCCCGGCCGCGGTCGCGTCTACAACTCGATCACCGAGACGATCGGCGACACGCCACTGGTGCGGCTCGACAAGTTCGCCAAGGAGAAAGGCGTCGTTGCCAACCTTATGGCCAAGCTCGAATTCTTCAACCCGATCGCTTCGGTCAAGGACCGCATCGGTGTTTCGATGATCGAGGCGCTGGAAGCGTCGGGCCGCATCAAGCCCGGCAAGACGACGCTGATCGAGCCGACCTCCGGCAACACCGGCATTGCGCTCGCCTTCGCCGCCGCCGCCAAGGGCTACAAGCTGATCCTGACCATGCCCGAGACCATGTCGGTGGAGCGGCGCAAGATGCTGGCGCTGCTCGGCGCCGAACTGGTGCTGACCGAAGGTCCCAAGGGCATGAAGGGCGCCATCGCCAAGGCCGACGAACTGGCCGCCACCCTGCCCGACGCCGTCATTCCGCAGCAGTTCGAAAACCCGGCCAATCCCGAGATCCATCGCCGCACCACGGCTGAGGAGATCTGGAACGACACCGATGGCGGCGTCGACATCTTCGTCGCCGGCATCGGCACCGGCGGCACCATCACCGGCGTCGGCCAGGTGCTGAAGCAACGCAAGCCCTCGGTGCATGTCGTCGCCGTCGAGCCGGAGGCTTCGCCGGTGCTTTCGGGCGGCCAACCCGGCCCGCACAAGATCCAGGGCATCGGCGCCGGCTTCGCGCCAAAGATCCTCGACACGTCGATCTACGACGAGATCGTCAAGGTCTCCAACGAGGATTCGGTCGCCAATGCCCGCCTCGTCGCCCGCCTCGAAGGCGTGCCGGTCGGAATCTCGTCGGGCGCCGCGCTGCAGGCGGCCATCGTCGTCGGCTCGCGGCCGGAGAACAAGGGCAAGAACCTGGTGGTGATCATCCCGTCCTTCGCCGAGCGCTATCTGTCGACGATTTTGTTTGATGGGCTGGGGTCGTAGGTCTTCCTTCCGGTTCGTCGCGATCCTTCGCGACCCCCCTCTGCCCTGCCGGGCATCTCCCCCTCAAGGGGGGAGATTGGAAGCTTCGCCGCTCCGCTTAATCAGCAACTTTGGCGATTGGCGAAACCCGTCGTGACATCGATCTCCCCACTTGAGGGGGAGATGTCCGGCAGGACAGAGGGGGGTGCTGTCCCTCCAGCGTTGAAAGTCTCGAATTAGCTCTGGACCGCCGAAAAACTGGCCGTGGCGTCAACCGCCGGCTTGAGCGGAACCCAGCTTCCGGGTCAAATCGCCCCGGCCTGCTTCGTGCGGGCAGGGGGAGGATTTGATGTACAGACTTTATACGCGCCCGGGCAGTGGCGGTTTCGTCGTCGAGGCCGCTTTGGCGCTGGCCGGCGCGCCGTTCGACCAGATCGATGTGCCAAAGAAGGACCCGCCGGACCCGGCTTTCCTCGACATCAGCCCGCTGAACCAGGTTCCGGTGCTGACCTTGCCCAATGGTCAATCGATAACCGAATCGGCGGCGATCTGCATCCTGCTTGCCGAGCGCCACCCGGAGGCGGGTCTGGCGCCGGCCGCCGGATCGCCGGACCGCGCCGACTTCCTGCGCTGGATGGCGTTCATGTCATCGGCGCTCTATCCCGCCATCCTGCGCCTCTACTATGCCCATCGCTACACCACCGATGCCGACGGCAAGAAAGCCGTCAAGCAGGCAGCCATTGCCGAGATGGACCGCGGCTTCGCCATTGTCGATGCAGCACTTCAGGGCCGAGACTGGCTGGTCGGCGACGCGATGTCGCTGGCCGACATCTATCTCGTCATGCTGGTGGCCTGGCACCCGGATATCGACAAGGCGCGGGCGGATTGGCCAAATATCGAAAGGCTATGGTCGGCGTTGCGCGCACACCCGCTGATGAAGCGGCTCAACACAGCGCACGAGATGTGGCCGGCCTGAGCGAATTGCTGGCTTCGAGGCTCTATCTCCCGCCGCTCAATTTCGGAGAGCCGCGCGCTTTCCCTGCAGGAACCGGCGCACGGCCGGGTCGCGCTCGAGGCCGATCGCCCGGTCATAGGCCTCGCTGGCCTGCGGTATGTTGCCGAGCCTGGCCAGCAGACCGGCGCGGGCCGCCCAATAGGGCTGGTAGTCGTCAAGCCGCTTGTCGTCACCCAGCACGTAAAGCGCCGCCAATCCCGCCGCAGCACCTTCGGCCTCGGCAATCGCCACAGCGCGGTTGATCGCCACCACGGGCGAACCGGCAATCACCGACAAGGCATCATAAAGCTCCCGGATCGCCACCCAGTCGGTCCGGCCGGTCAGCCGCCGTGTCGTGTGGGCGGATTGCACGGCCGCCTCAAGCTGGTAGCGGCCGATGACGCCTTTGCCGGCGGCGTGCCTGAGCAAAGCCTCCGCTTCGTCGATCAAGGCATCATCCCACAGCGCAAGATCCTGCTCGGCCAGTGGCACATAGTCCCCGCCGGCGTTGCGCCGCGCCGCCCGCCGCGCTTCGGCAAACAGCATCAGCGCCAGCAGCCCCAGCGCCTCCGGCTCGTCCGGCATCAGCGAGGCGACCAGCCGGCCGAGCCAGATGCCTTCGGTGGCCAGGTTACGCCCTCGCGTTTCGGTGCCGGCCGGGTCGGACCAGCCTTCGGCAAAGGCGGCGTAGATCGCCTCCAGCACCGTGTCCAGCCGCTCGCCGAGCTCGGCCCGCTCCGGCACCCGGAACGGGATGCCGGTTTCGCGGATACGCGACTTGGCGCGCACCAGGCGCTGGCTCATCGTCGCCGGCGACACCAGGAAGGCCGAAGCGATCGTTGCCGCATCGAAGCCCAGAACGGTCTGCAGGATCAGCGGCGCCCGTACGCCGGCCTCGATCGCCGGATGGGCGCAGGCAAACATCAGTCGCAGCCGCTCGTCAGGCAGGTCTTCGTCGGTCATGCGCGCCTCCATCTCCTCGGCGATCAGCTTGAGGTGGTCGCGCCCGGCCTCGCTGGTCAGCCGGCGTCTGACCGCGTCGACGCTGCGCCGCCGCGCCACCGCCAGCAGCCAGGCCTCAGGCTTTTCGGGCACGCCGGTTTGCGGCCAGCGTTCAAGGGCTGCGGCAAAGGCATCGGCCAGCGCGTCTTCGGCGCCAGCTACGTCGCGCGTGCGCGCGGCGAGATAGGCAACCAGCTTGCCGTAGCTCTGCCGGGCAGCAGCTTCCGCCGCCGCCCGTGCAGTGTCTGGTCTACCGGCTGTCACGCAGTGTATGCTGGCATGTATTCTGCCATCGGCCAGATCGGCCGCACTTCCATCGTGCCGGTGCCGGCACCCGGACAGCGCGCCGCCCACGAGATCGCCGCGTCCATGTCGGGCGCCTCGATCAAATAGTAGCCACCGAGCTGCTCCTTGGTGTCGGCATAGGGGCCGTCAATCACATTGGTCTTGCCGCTGGCCACCCGCACGGTGGTCGCTATCTTCGTCGGCTTCAACCGCTCCCCGGCCAAGAACACGCCGGCCTTCTTCATCGCTTCGGTATAGGCGCCATAGGCGGCGCTCATCTGGACGGCCGCCTCCTTCGGTGCGGCGGCCATTGCGGCTTCGTTGGAATAGATAAGAAGCAGATACTGCATGGTCATCTCCCTTGTTTTTCAGGGCCGCATCGTTGCGGGCCGAACGTATGTCGCGCGGCCTCACCCGATTTCGACAGGCGCTGGAAAAATCTTCGTCCCTGGCGGCGTATTGCGCAAGGACACAAGCTTGCCGATGGCGTTAATTGCCCAGCGCGACAGACTCCTGGGGTTGTCTGGAGCCTTGCGAGTCGGCTGGTTCCAGCCAACCGCGATAGCGCACGATCAGCCCGGTGAGCGGGTGCGATATTTCGACATGGAAGCGGAAGCGGCCGTCCTCGACGCTCTCATAGGATGCCGAGCGCGGGCAGAGCCACATCGGCAGCGGCACGCCGAGAAAGCTCCAGCGGCGTAGCACCAGCGACAGTCTTCCCTGCGCCGCCACCAGCGCCATGGCGAAGCTCAGCGGACCGAAGCGCTCGCACAACAGCCGCTGCGACCGGCCTCGGCCGGTGAACTGGTCGCTGGCGAAAGTGTGTGCGCCGAACGTTCGCGTCCAGATATCACCATCCTTGCCAGCATTGAAGCGGACATGGACCGGTACGTCGGCACTGGCGGGAGGAAATCCGACCAGCCAGCTGGATAGCCGGCTAAGGATGCCTTCGCCGCGCTCAACACTCCCGCGTCCCTCAGCCGCTCCAACGCGCTCATGCATGGCGCGGATTTCTGCGGGCAGATCCTGCCAGGCGTCGCCGACCACTCGTGGATAAAGCGACGCTTCGACGTCGGCAGTGTCGTCCCTGAAGCCGGCATGGATCGTCTTGCTGGCAAACAGCGCCTGATAGTCGTCGAGCTCGAGGTCACGCACCGCCGCTCGCGCGCCTGGAGCCGGCACCAGTTCCGCCGCCGCGCCGGTGTGGGTTTTGCACCAGGCTTCGGCCCTGGCCAGCGAGCGCCCGGCGACGATCAGCGTCAGGCGCGGCTCGCTCTCCAGCAAGTGCACGATGCGGCCGCCGAAAATGCCATAGCCGCCGACGACCAGAAGCCTCATCGCGACCCTCTTTTTATGCCTGTCGTTTTCCCAAAAAACCGAGGTCACCTTTGGGCGACATGGGATTAGCCGATCACCCGCTCGCGCGTCACGGCGGACGGGATCTCGCAACTGTCCTTGCGGCCGAAGATGGCGTAGCGGTTTTTGGCGATGCGTTCGTAGAGCCAGTCGCGCAAAGGGGGCGGCAGAAGCAGCAGGGCTTTCGCCGCCCGCCACGGCCAGCCGAGTTCGGCCATCACGGCAATGAAACTGTCCAGCCGCATAAAAGGAGCGCCACCGACAAGGACGAGATTGGTCTCGTAACTGTCGGTGCGCAGTCCGTATTTGTGGAACAGCGCTTCGCCGAAGGGCGACTGCGCGGTGGCGAAGCGGAAGCGGTTTTTGCGGTCGAGCCGGACAACCGTGCGCACGAAGCCCGAGCACAGCACGCAGACACCATCGAAAACGATCAATGGCTGGCTGGCATCGACGGGTTCAGGAGAAGAAGTCACGGGACATCCGGCAGCTCATGTCAGTCGACACTAAGCCTGCCGGCTACGAGATCAAAGCCGCGGCGTTGTCGCACGGCCTCTCGCGGCCAGCGCGGGGCGCTCGGCGCGATAAGTGGTTGCGCGGTGGTCGGCGGCCGGTCTGCAGATCCGGCTGTTGTGACGCGTTTCGAACGTCATGATCAGTGCGCGCCGAGCGAGCTGCCGCGACGGGCGCAGGCCGGGCCCGGGCCGCGCATGTAATAGCGCTCCGGCCGATAGGTCGGCGCGATGAATTCGCGGATGGCGGCGGCATAGCCGGCGATGTGGCCCCAGAATTTCATTTTACTTAGTCCCTGTCCCGATTTTCGGATGTCCCGTCCGATTGCGGGGATCATAGCGTCGAGGCGTGAATAGTCGGTGAACACGATGTTAATCTTCGGTCGAAAACCCGTCGCTTCGTGGCCGGAATGCGGCTATCTCGGGGTCTTTCGGTGTGGTTCGTCGCCATTTCCGGCATTGTGACTTTTGCATCACATATGTTTCGTCTCGATGTCGCTTGGGCGCGGTTCTGTTTCAATTTCGGCGTGCCCTGCGAAATTTCCGTGCGCACGGCCGGAAAGCTCCTCTGGCAGCGCCCGGAACCGGAACGGGCTTTGCCCGTTCTCGCTTGAACCGCATCGCGCAGGAGTTTCGCCATGGCACTTCGCCCCGCCTGGAAGGGCTATCTGAAACTGTCGCTGGTCACCTGCGCCGTCGAACTGACCAACGTCGTCACCCACACCGAAAAGGTCTCGTTCCGGGTGCTCAACCGCAAGACCGGCAACACGGTCAAGCGCATCTATGTCGATGCCGAAACCGGCAAGCCGCTGGACGAAGGCAATGAGATCAAGGGCTACGAACTCGACGACGGCGACTTCGTCCATATCGAGGAAGACGAGATCGCCGCGGTGCAGATCGAGTCCTCGCACACCATGGCGCTGGACGGCTTCGTCGACAAAGCCTCGATCGAGCAGATCTATCTCGACACGCCCTATTACGTCGCGCCGGCCGACAAGGTGTCGGAGGAAGCCTTTTCGGTCATCCGCAACGCCATGGCTGGCAAGAAGATGGCTGGCCTGGCGCGCATCGTGCTCTACGCCAGAGAACGGCCCGTGGTCATCGAGCCGCTCGGCAAAGGCATGGTACTGACCACCTTGCGCTACGACAACACGGTGCGGCAGCCGGACACCGTCTTCGGCGATATCAAGGCGGTGAAGACCGACCAGGAGATGACGGATCTGGCCGAACTCATCATCGACAAGAAGAAGGCGAAGTTCGATCCGTCGAAATTCGAGGACAAGTATGAGGATGCGCTGCTCGAACTGATCCGCGCCAAGAAGGCCGGCAAGAAGGCGCCGCAGCCGCAGGCGGCGCCCAAACCGTCCAATGTCGTCAACCTGTTCGACGCGCTGAAGAAGAGCCTGTCGGATGGCGGCGCGGCGAAGACTTCGGCGAAGAAGGCCAGGCCGGCGGCCAAACGCGCCAAGCCGAAAGCCGCCGCGCCCAAGCGCAAATCGGCGTAAGCGCCATGGCCAGCCTCGAACAGTATCAGTCCAAGCGCGACTTCAAGAAGACAGCCGAGCCTGCCGGCAAGGTCACGCGCGGCAAGCAGGCCGGTGGCATCTTCGTCGTCCAGAAGCACGACGCGACCAGGCTGCACTATGATTTCCGCCTCGAGCATGACGGCGTCTTGTGGAGCTGGGCGGTGACGCGCGGCCCGAGCCTCGACCCGCACGAAAAGCGGCTGGCCGTGCATGTCGAGGACCACCCGATCGACTATGCATCCTTCGAAGGCACCATCCCCAAGGGCGAATATGGCGGCGGCACGGTCATCGTCTGGGACGAAGGCACGTGGACGCCCGAGATCGACCCCGCCAAAGCGATGAAGAAGGGCCACATCTCTTTCGAGCTCAAAGGCAAGAAGCTGAACGGCCTGTGGCATCTGGTGCGGCTAAAACCCCGCGCGGGCGAAAAACGCGACAACTGGCTGCTGATCAAATCCCACGATGCCGCCGCCCGTCCCGGCGAGGACATTCTGAAGGATGCGCCGAAATCGGTGAAGTCAGGCCTCACCATCGAGCAGGTCGCGGAAGGCAAGACCGCCGACGGCAAGAAACCGAAAGTCTGGCACTCCAACAAGCCCGCCGCCTCCAGCAAGGCGAAGGCCGGCAAGCGTCTCGATTTCATCGAGCCGCAGCTGGCGACGTTGGAACGCGATGCGCCGCCCGGCAAGGACTGGCTGCACGAGGTCAAATTCGACGGCTACCGCATGCAGGCGCAGATCGCCGGCACCGAGGTGCGGCTGCTGACCCGTACCGCCCTCGACTGGACGGACAAATTCGGTCCTGAGATCATTGCGGAGCTCGCCCAGCTGAAATGCAGCGACGCCATCATCGATGGCGAGATCGTCGTGCTGGCCGACAGCGGCGTTTCTTCCTTCGCGTTGCTGCAGCAGGATCTGTCGGCCAATCGCACCAACCGCTTCACCTATTATGTGTTCGACCTGATGCGGCTCGACGGCAAGGATTTGCGCCGCGAGCCGCTGGTCGAGCGCAAGCAGGCTCTGCAGGAGCTGCTTGGTGAGCCGGCTGAAAATGCCGCCGTCCGTTTCAGCGACCATTTCGCCGAACCGGGCAAGATCATGCTGCAGCACGCCTGCCGCATGGGGCTCGAAGGCATTGTCTCCAAGCGCGCCGACGCACCCTATCGCAGCGGCCGCGGCCCGAGCTGGGTAAAGTCCAAATGCACGGCGCGCCAGGAATTCGTCATCGGCGGCTATCTGCCCTCGGAAAAGACCGGCCGCGGATTGCGCTCGCTGCTGGTCGGCTATCACGAGGGGGGCAAGCTCCACTATGCCGGCCGTGTCGGCACCGGCTTTTCGGTCAAGGGCGCCACCGAGCTGAAGAAAAAGCTCGATGCGCTGAAGGCAAAATCGTCGCCGTTTTCAGCCGCCGTGCCGAAGGGCAAGGGCCTGGTCTGGGTCAAGCCGGAACTTGTCGGTGAAGTGGAGTTCCGCAGCTGGACCTCCGACCGTATAATACGCCACGCGTCGTTCCAGGGACTGCGCGAGGACAAGCCGGCGGAGGAAGTCGTGCAGGAAAAGCCATCGAAGGCCGACAGCAAGGCAAAGCGCGCGGCAGGCGGCGCCGGCAAGGCTGCCGGGACCAAAGCTGGGGCAATGACCACCAGCGTGAAACTATCCCATCCCGACAAGCTGCTGTGGCCCGACGAAAAGATATCGAAGCAGGCCTTGCTCGAGCACTACGCGCTGGTCTGGCCGCGTATGGAGCAGTTCGTCGTCAACCGGCCGCTCAGCCTGGTGCGAGCGCCGGACGGCATCGGCGGCCCGCGCTTTTTCCAGAAACACGCCTCGGCCGGCATGAGCGACAAGATCGCCCGGATGAAGGACCCGACCGACGGCGAGGAAATCCTGTTCATCCGCGATTTCGACGGCCTCGCCGCTCTGGTCCAGTATGGCGTGGTCGAGGTCCATATCTGGGGCTGCACGATCGACGCGCTGGAAAAGCCGGACCAGATCATTTTCGATCTCGATCCTGACGAGGGCGTCGACGTCAAGGCGGTGCGCGAGGCGGCGCTCGACATTAGGGGCAAGCTCGACGATCTGTCACTGCCCAATTTCGTCAAGCCGTCGGGCGGCAAAGGCTACCACGTGCTGGTGCCGCTGAAGCCGTCGGCGGATTGGGAGGAAGTCAAAACCTTCTCCCATGATTTCGCCAAGGCGCTGGAACAGGGGGCGCCCGACCGCTACACGGCGACGCTGTCCAAGAAGGCGCGCACGGGGAGAATCTTCGTCGACTATCTACGCAACGGCAGGGGTTCGACCACGGTTGCGCCCTATTCCTCACGGGCGAAGAAGGGTGCGACGGTATCGATCCCGGTGACATGGGCGGAAGTGGAGAAGGGACTGGCGCCGAATGCGTTTCCGATCGGCGACAAGACGACGCTGAAGGAATTGGAGAAGGCCGATCCGTGGGTGGATTTCTTCAAGCAGGCGAAGGTGTTGAGGCGGGGGTAAGCCATCGGCACATTCGCAAACGTTGCGATCCTTCACACCCCCCTCTGTCCTGCCGGACATCTCCCCCTCAAGGGGGGAGATTGGATGTAACCTCGGCTTTCGCTAATCACTGACGCTGCAAGACGGGCGATACCACGAAGCTGCTAATCTCCCCCCTTGAGGGGGAGATGTCCGGCAGGACAGAGGGGGGCGCTGTCCYGCCGGCGTTGCGAAATCAGCGCCAACATCTCACCCCAAAAACACCCTCTCAAACGCCTGCTTCCCCGGTGGTGAAAACACCACCGCCCGGCTATCCTTCTCCCGCCTTGCCCATTTCTCCGCCAGAATCTTGTCCAGAATCGCCGCACCCAGCGTTCCCGCGAGGTGCGAGCGGCGTACGCTCCAGTCGAGGCAGGCGCGGCACACCGGGCGGCGGGGCTTGGCGTCGACATTGATGCCGATGGCCGAAAAATGCGATGGGGCCGACGGGCCGAGCCGGATCTCCTTCTCGTCGCGCAAAAGAATGTCGCGCGCGACGAGCCGGTCCAGCATTGCCACCGCCTGTTCGCCGGCGAGGTGGTCGTAGCAGACGCGGGCCACGCGCATGGCGCCGTCACGCGGCCCCGGCCGCACGCGCTTGGGGCCAACCGCTTCGGCCACGCCGGTGATCGCCTCGATCATGCCGGCGACCTGCGGCCCGGCGAGGCCGTAATAGCGATGCCGGCCCTGGCTGGCCAAGGTCAGCAACCCGCCCTCCATCAATTTGGACAGGTGCGAGGACGCCGTCGGCAGCGACACGCCGGCTTCCAGCGCCAGTTCGCTGGCCGTCAAAGCCGTGCCGCCCATCAGCGCATTCAGCATGTTTGCCCGCGCCGGATCGCCGACTAGGCTGGCGATGCGGGCAATGTCTGGTCCTTCACGCATAGTTAGGTCTCCATCGAAGCATTCTCGTCAGATAATCATTATTGTCGGGCGAGATCAAGGAGAACGCCGATGCCAACCGCTTCCGCCCCACTCGCCAGCCGTCAGCCGTTTCCGTTCGTGACCTGGCTGCACCGGCGGCTGCTCGCCCGCTGGTATGACCGCCATCTGCAGCGGCTCGATCTCGCCGAGGTCGACGACCATTTGCTGCGCGACCTTGGCCTGAGCCGGGAGGATGTGCGCCGCGAATGCGCAAAATCCTTCTGGCAGGCCTGACCGTCGGCGCCTTTGCCTAGCAGACCCGGCGGCACAACGTTTCGACGCCGCTCGAACCATCGACGCAGAAACCAAGGAGACCGACATGACCATCACCTGCTTCATCCGCTATGAGATCGACCCGTTCGGCAAGGCGGCCTTCGAGCAATATGCCAAGGCCTGGGGCCAAGCCATTCCGCGCTGCGGCGCCGATTTGATCGGCTACTACGCCCCGCATGAGGGTTCGGCCACCACCGCTTACGCCGCCTACAACATCGACAGCCTGGCTGCCTACGAAGCCTACCGCGCCCGGCTCGCCGCCGATCCGGCGGGCAAGGCCAATTACGAATTCGCGCGCCGGGAAAAGTTCATCTTGAAAGAAGACCGCATCTTCCTGAAGCTGGTGTCCGGACCGCATGGACCGCGACAGCTGTTTCAGACCGCGGTGAAGGAGGAAGCATGATCGCTGTCATCTTCGAGGTCGAGCCGGCGCCGGGCAAGCGCGATGCCTATCTCGGCATCGCCGCGGAACTCAGGCCGCTGCTCGACGGCATAGACGGTTTCATCTCGATCGAGCGTTTTCAGAGCCTGGTCGACCCCAACCGCGTCCTGTCGCTGTCCTTCTGGCGCGACGAGGAAGCGGTCAAGGCCTGGCGCAACACGGAAGAGCACCGGCAGGCGCAGCAGGCCGGCCGCGGCGGAATCTTTGCCGGCTACCGGTTAAGGATCGCGCATGTGGTGCGCGATTACGGGCTGACGGAAAGGGATGAAGCGCCGGCGGATAGTCGGGTGGTGAATGGGTAGCGATTCTTCCTTCTCCCCTTGTGGGAGAAGGTGGATCGGCGCGCAGCGCCGAGACGGATGAGGGGTGTTCCAGCGGAGTGAGACGTTGTGTTCCCTGGAACACCCCTCATCCGACCTCGCTTCGCGAGGCCACCTTCCCCCATAAGGGGGGGAGGAGAGGAGCTACGCATTCCCGATCAGCACCCCGGCTGCAAACACCAGCGCACCGCCCAGCACCACCTGAAACGCCGCGCGCAGGAACGGCGTTTGCATGTAGCGGTTCTGGACGAAGGCGATTGTCCACAATTCGAAGAACACCACCACGGCTGCCACCGCCGTCGCCGTCCAGAACTGCGGGATGATGTAAGGCAGCGCGTGGCCCAGCCCACCCAGTGTCGTCATGATGCCGACGGTGAGCCCCCGCTTGATCGGCGAGCCGCGGCCCGACAGTTTGCCGTCGTCGGAGGCGACCTCGGTAAAGCCCATCGAGATGCCGGCGCCGATCGAGGCGGCAAGGCCGACCAGCAGCGTCTGCCAGGTGTCGTGGGTGGCGAAGGCAGCGGCAAAGATCGGCGCCAGCGTCGACACCGAGCCGTCCATCAGCCCGGCCAGCCCGGGCTGCACATAGGTCAGGATGAACTGGCGCTGCTCGGCGCTTGCCTCTTCGTCCTTGACGGCGCCCGGCACAAGTTTCTGCTCCAGCCGATGCGCCGAATTCTCATGGCTTTGCTCCGCCACCGCGAGGTCGTTGAGCAGTTTTCTGGTCGAGGCGTCGCTGGTGCGCTTGGCCGCTTCGACATAGAAGCGATAGGCCTGTTGCTCCATCTCTTCGGCCTGGCGCCGCACATGCTCGATGCCCAGCGGCCGCACCAGCCAGTCGGGCTTGCGCTCATAATAGCCTTTCACGTGCTCGCGGCGCAGCAGCGGAATGCGCTCGCCGAAACGCTTGCGGTAGAGCTCGATCAGCGCGTCGCGGTGGCCGTCTTCCTCCTCCGCCATCGCCTCGAACACTTTCGCCGATTGCGGAAAGCTTTCCGCCAGCCCGTCGGCATAGGCGCGGTAGATGCGCCCGTCATCCTCTTCCGACGAAATCGCCAGCGCCAGGATCTCCTGTTCCGACAGCGTTTCGAAGGGACGGCGGCCGAAACCGAAGACGCGGGAAAGCATGATAAATTCACCCTAGTTTAGAATGGTTCTAAACTAGGCGCTGCCGTCTCTCCGGTCAATTGGCGGTCAAGAAATGTTGAAGCTTGGGCACCTGTACGCCCCCTTCATTATCAGCGAATCTTCACCTATATGGCTAGCGACACGCAAAGCGAAAGGTATTCCAGAGATGACGGCAAAGCCGCACGATCACTTCGATCCCAAACCCGTCCTCGATCTCATCGCCAGCATCGAGGCCGATTTGCAGCGGTTGAAAGGCCTGGTCGAACAGCAGGTCGAAAAATTCGACCCCGCCAATCCGCACAACAAGGCCCCCGACGGCAAGCTGACCGAGGAGGGCGTCGAGTGCTGCTACCGCATGTTCGACGAAGGCAAGTCACGCTATTCGGTCGCCCAGCAGATGAAGATCTCGTTTGCAGCGGCCACGCACAGGTTCAACGCCTGGCGCAAGGCGGGTGGGTCGAGGCGGCAAAGGGCGTTGCTCGGATAGATTGGCGAAGGCCGAAGCGACATCCAATCTCCCCCCGTGTGGGGGAGATGGCCGGCAGGCCAGAGGGGGGCGCTGTCCCGCCGACGGCCCCCTGCCTACAGCGCACCACCGTCATCCGTTCAGGATGCGCCTCCAGCCCCAGCCGCAATCACAATATGCTGGCAGACATTGTCCATGTCGCGGATGACGTCGTCATTCCAGAACCGCAGGACGGTCCAGCCATCTTGTTCGAGCCGCGCTGTCCGCGTTTCATCGCCGGCAGCCGCACCGGCATGCTGGGAGCCATCGACTTCGATGACCAGCTTCTTCTCGGGGCAAGCGAAGTCGACAATGTAGCCGGCGATCGGAAATTGGCGTCGGAAGCCAAGCCCCATCAGCCGGTGAGCACGAATTTCGTTCCAGAGCTTGAGCTCGGCTCGCGTCAGGACTTTGCGCATCGATCTGGCGTTTGCGCGATGTCGAGGCGGTAGAGGCGTGTGCGGCATGGTGGCTATCTAGGCTTGCGCTCTATGGCGCCCCCCTCTGTCCTGCCGGACATCTCCCCCACTTGGGGGGAGATTAGCAGCTTCGGCCGTCGCGCCGCGTTTCACCTACGGCACCAAGTCAATTTCCTCGGTCTCGCCGCCGCTGCAGGTGTAGCAGCAGTCTTCGCATTTTTCCTTGTTGTTGGGGCCGACGCCCCAATAGGTTTCCTCGTCGCCGTCGACCCAGGCGCCGTAGCAGATGGACTCGCCTTCGTTGCACGAGACCGGGATCTGCTTGGTCTCGCCATCGTCGAGATAAAAGTCCTTGTCGTCGCCCGGCCAGACATAGTCGCGGTCCTGGCTGTAGAGCTCGAGCCGCATGGCGTTGGGATGGCTGTTCTTGACGGCAAAGGTGATGTCGGCGGCATGGGCCGATGGCGCAAACAGCGCGGCAAGCGAGAATGCAACGACGATGCGGCGGGTGATGGTGAAAGACATGACGTTCCCCGGAATTGAGAATCGGCCCCCTCGGCCGAGAGCGCGAGCATGGCATGATGCGGGGTGACATTGAAGGGTAACGCCTGACTGATTTTGGGGGGATTGGCGGAGGTGGGCCGGCGGCGGAACTGCTAATCTCCCCCCTCGTGGGGGAGATGTCCGGCAGGACAGAGGGGGGCGCGAAGGATCGCCGGCGTGTCGGATCAACAAAGCCTGAAATCGAAAAGGCTTGGGCTGCAGGATTGAGGGGTTGGCGGGACAGCGCCCCCCTCTGCCTTGCCAGGCATCTCCCCCACGAGGGGGGAGATCAGCAGCTTCGGCGCCTCACTCACCTACCCCACAAACCCCACCCTCTTGTGGCTGCCGTCGCAAAACGGCTTGTTGGCCGAATGGCCGCAGCGGCACAGAAAGGCGCGGGTCGTGCGGTCGATCGTGTGGCCGGTGCCGGTGACGATCTCGGCATTGCCCTCGACCTTCAATGGCCCGTTGGTGGTGGGCGTTATGGTCAGCGGGCCGTTGCGCGCCTCCAGCGTTGCCGGCGCGTCCTTCAGCGGCGGCTCGCCGGTGGCTGTGAAGCCGGCCTTGATGTGGCTGTTGTCGCAGAACGGCTTGTTCTGCGAGGCGCCGCAGCGGCAGAGCGTGGCGCGAAAGAAGGTCTCACCGCCGAGCACGATCTCGGCATGCACAGTCAACGGCCCGTTCTCGCGCAGCCGCACGGTGTTGACCACCGGCGGCCTCTCCTGCGGCCCGCCATCTTTCCTCAAATAGCCGATGGCGCCGGACGGACAGTTTTCGGCCAGCGTCACGACTTGTTCGACACTCGCCGCCTCGGGGTGGATCCACTCACCAGGCGCATTGGGCACGAACACATGCGGGTTGCCGAGCACGCAATTGCGCGAATGGATACAGCGCTTGCCGTTGAAAGAAACGTCGATCTTGTCGCCTTCGACCGTGCCTGCCATGGAGCTCTCCTCGTGGTGGGTGACAAGAGGCTAGGGCGGTGGCGGCAAGGGCGTCAAGCTCGCCGGGAGGCTGGGGAGGTGATCTCCCCCCTCGTGGGGGAGATGGCCGGCAGGCCAGAGGGGGGCGCGAAGGATCGCCAGCGTATCGGATCAACAAAGCCTGAAATCGAAATGACTTGAGCTGCAGGATGAGAAGCCGGCGGGACAGCGCCCCCCTCTGCCTTGCCAGGCATCTCCCCCACGAGGGGGGAGATCAGCAGCTTCGGCGCCCCGCTACTCCACCAGATCGATCGTCTCGGTCGTCTTCTCCACGCAAATAAAACAGCAGGTATCGCAAGGCTGGTCATTGTCCGGCCCTACCCCCGCTGAAATCGCATCGTTGCCGTTGACCCAGGCGCCGTAGCAGATGTTTTCGCCCTGATTGCACGAGATAGGCACCGATTTCTGCGAGCTGGGCTCGATCAGAAACACCTGGTCGCCGCCCGGCCACGACATCTTGCGGTCACGGCTGAACAGCTCCACCGCCACCGCCTGGCTGCGCAGGTTCTTGACGAAGAACGCCATGTCGGCGGCGTGCGCCGGGGTGGCGATGAGAAGGGCGGCAAGGGTGAGGCGGAGCATGGCGGCGGTATCCGAATCGGAGAGGAGACTAGAGCATGAGCGGAGAGGCGGCGCGAGGCGGTAGAGCGGGTAATCTCCCCCCTCGAGGGGGAGATGGCCGGCAGGCCAGAGAGGGTCGGTCCGACCGGGCTCAACCTTGTTGCGGCAGATGGAGGCTCGCGCTTGACGCGCGGCGACCCCCTCTGTCGCCTTCGGCGACATCTCCCCCTCGAGGGGGGAGATTAGCGCCCCACCTTCACATGCGGCGCCAGCCGCCGGATCGCGTCAATCACCTCGGCGTCTTCAGCAGTGTCCATATCCAGCCGGCGAAAGTCAGCACCAGGAACGGATAGCCGGCGGCGGGCAGCGGCGCCGAGGTGGGCAGCAAGGGCGCGCCCCACAGCACCATGGCCACCGTCACCACAAACTGGATGGCGGCGATGAGGCCGGCGAGCCGCATCCACAGCGCAAAAGTGTTCGCCGCGCCGATCAGGACAAGCGCTGCCGCCCACAGCGAGATGCCGCCGACATAGGAGGGAACGCTGGCCTCCAGCCCCGCCGCATTGCCGGCCAAAAGCAGGCTCTCGCCGGCGAGGAACGTAAGAAACCCGGCGGCGACGCAGTCATTGCCCAGCCGCTGGTATTTCATGGTGAGCAGCGCTGCGGCCACCACGAGCGCCACGCCGTCGATTGCCCAGAGCGTTTCGCGCAGTGGAGAACTGGAGACGAAAGTGCCGGCCAGGCCGAAGGCACCGCCTATGGCGAGGCCGACTGCGGCGGCGGTGTCTGACGTAGTGCGCATGGGATGGCTCTCAAAGAGGGGGAAGATACGCCAAAGTCTCAACGGCGGACCGCAGGGCGCGGTATGATGCGTTGGTGCAGTATGGCACGACTTACCTGATTTCATGACCCGTTGGTGAAGTTTGTCTCGCGTATGAGAAAGGCGGTCTCAATACTTTGAAAGGACAATAACCCCAATACTATCCTTGCCATACCCAACGGGGCGGCAGCGTGATATGCCCAAAGATCACATTTGTGGCTTTGGGTATTCGTCATGTCTTCCATCCCCGACTTTCCGGTTCGCGACCTAAAAATGCAGGAAATTACGAAGCTTGCCCATTCAGATTGGGAACTGCCGGATTTAAAGTTGCCTAGCCTGACGCCAGTCTCCCAGACATTTAGATCAAATATTGCACGCGTTCGGTTTCTTATGTTGCTCCCAACTCAAATAGCCGGGGGAACGGCTATGACCCAAAGATGCAATGACATTGCCGAATTCGAAGTGACTGGCTCGGTGGTGCACGACCAATCATCAATCGCCGCTGACGTAGCAGCCGAAATTACAAAGCGTCGTTTGGAGATAATCGGCGCTCACAATACCGCAGTGTTAGAAACGATGGAGCATTCTGATTGGGACGCAAAGGCAGGAGAATTTCATTTCAGCGCTGCAAGAGCACTAGAGGGACTTACTGAAAGGCCATTGGGCGCTTATGGGTTCCTGCACATACTGGTTGCCCATACGACAGGGACATGGACAGCAATCGAGACCATGCTCGGCGATCTATGGGAGGCCGCACTAAACACTCATCCAGAAACTCTCTCGTCACTAAAGGGGAACGCCGCGCGGATAAAACCGTCTCCCTCCAAGGGAGCCCCTGACCAGAACAGCGCAAAAGTTGAAAAATCCATTCCGCTGAACCTAGTTGAGAAGCATAAGTTCGATCTACGCTCTAGTATGGGTTCGATTTTCCGCGAGCAGCGCCGGTTCGAATTTACGAGGCTTTCGACTATTAGAGAGGCATACGCCAGCGCGTTCTGCGAGAAGTCAGGCCGCATTGATAAGGCGCTTGGCAACAAGGCGCTTGATGAATTGAGCGCTGTCAGGAACGTTATGGTTCATAGAGCTGGCTTGGCAGACCCAGAATATATGGGCAGGTCGCGAAGCCTAGATATCCCGAAGAGCGAACTCGGCAAGCCTATTCTATTTGATGGAGAGAATGTCTCTAAACTAATAGGCAACGCGATAGGGGCCAGCAAGAATCTTATGATAGCTGTAGAGGATTGGATTACTCAGAATTAACACGCAACGACGCGCTCAAACGCTTTGCGACAAAGCGCAGGATCTTTTCCCCGTGTTCGGTCATAACAACCCCGGTGCCACCGCAAACTAAGCACAAGGCGCCGTAGCCTCCGGCCGCTCCCACCCGGACTTGCGCTCGCATCGGTCCACCGGACCGTTTAGTCCCCCATCTTCAAGGCCTGGATAAACGCCTCCTGCGGGATATCGACCTTCCCAAATTGCCGCATCCGCTTCTTGCCCTCTTTCTGCTTGTCCAGCAGCTTGCGCTTGCGGCTCACGTCGCCGCCGTAGCATTTGGCGGTCACGTCCTTGCGCAGCGCCGAGATGGTTTCGCGGGCGATGACCTTGCCGCCGATCGCGGCCTGGACCGGGATCTTGAACAGGTGGTGCGGGATCAGCTCTTTCAGCTTCTCGACCATCTGGCGGCCGCGCTTTTCCGCCGCCGTACGGTGGACCAGCATCGATAGCGCGTCGACAGGCTCCTCATTGACCAGGATCGACATTTTTACCAGGTCGCCCTCGCGATAGTCGGTCAGATGATAATCGAAGGAGGCATAGCCCTTGGAGATCGACTTCAGCCGGTCGTAGAAGTCGAAGACGACTTCATTGAGCGGCAGATCGTAGGTCAGCATGGCGCGCTTGCCGACATAGGACAGGTCGGCCTGGATGCCGCGCCGGTCCTGGCAGAGTTTCAATATGCCGCCGAGATAGTCGTCGGGGGTGAGGATGGTGGCGCGGATCCAAGGCTCCTCGATCGCCGAGATCTTCACCACGTCGGGCATGTCGGCGGGGTTATGCAGTTCCTTCATCGAGCCGTCGTTGAGCAGCAGCCGGTAGACGACGCTCGGCGCTGTGGCGATCAGGTCGAGGTTGAACTCGCGCTCCAGCCGCTCCTGGATGATTTCGAGGTGCAGCAAGCCAAGGAAGCCGCAGCGATAGCCGAAGCCGAGCGCGGCACTGCTTTCCATTTCATAGGAGAAGGAGGCGTCGTTGAGGCGCAACCTGCCGACCGCGGCGCGCAGATCCTCGAAATCGGCGGCGTCGACCGGGAACAGGCCGCAGAACACCACTGGCTGCGCCGGCTTGAAGCCGGGCAGCGCCTGCTTGGTCGCGCGCTTGTCCTCGGTGATGGTATCGCCGACGCGGGTGTCGGCCACCTCCTTGATCGAGCCGGTGAAGAAGCCGAACTCGCCGGGGCCAAGCTCGTCGACATTGATGCGGGCAGGCGTGAAAACGCCGGTGCGCTCGACCAGGTATTTGGCGCCGGTGCCCATCATGCGAATGGTCTGGCCCTTTTTTAAGACGCCATCGATGATGCGCACCAGGACGATGACGCCGAGATAGGCGTCGTACCAGCTGTCGACCAGCATGGCCTTCAGGGGGGCGGTCGCATCGCCTTCGCGCGGCGGCGGCAATTGGTGGACGATGGCCTCCAGCACATCGGGAATGCCGAGGCCGGTCTTGGCCGAGATCAGCACGGCGTTGGACGCGTCGATGCCGATGACCTCCTCGACCTGCTCGCGGATGCGCTCGGGCTCGGCGGCCGGCAGGTCGACCTTGTTCAGCACCACGACGATCTCGTGATTGTTGTCGATGGCCTGGTAGACATTGGCCAGCGTCTGCGCCTCGACACCTTGGCTGGCGTCGACGACCAGCAGCGAGCCCTCACAGGCGGCGAGCGACCGCGACACTTCATAGGCGAAGTCGACATGGCCGGGCGTGTCGATGAGGTTGAGGATATAGTCCTCGCCATTGTTGGCGCGGTATTTCAGCCGCACCGTCTGCGCCTTGATGGTGATGCCGCGCTCGCGCTCGATGTCCATCGAGTCCAGCACCTGCTCCTTCATGTCGCGCAGCTCCAGCCCGCCGGTGGACTGGATCAGCCGGTCGGCAAGCGTGGATTTGCCATGGTCGATATGGGCGACGATGGAGAAATTGCGGATGTGGTCGAGAGGCGTGCTCATGGCGCGCGCTTTAGCAGGGGCTGTAAGCAGGGGCAAGCGGGGGTGGGTGGGGCCACTCAACGCGTGGCGATCCTTCGCGCCCCCCTCTGTCCTGCCGGACATCTCCCCCACGAGGGGGGAGATTGGCCGTCATCGCCGCCTCGCCAATCTTCGGTGGGCATCATCGCTATCACATCTCAGAAAGGGTGCCGGCGGCGGAGCTCCGATCTCCCCCCGAGTGGGGGAGATGTCCGGCAGGACAGAGGGGGGCGCTGTCCCTCCAGCCTTCCCCTCGCAATCACAAACCGGTGAACCATGTAACGAAGCCTCGGGGAGCGACGAAGTGTGGGATGAACCCGCCGCAACGGAGACCCCCGATGACTGGATTTAACCTCAAACGCAGCGCGATGCTGGCAGCCGCAGGCGCGGCGCTGATGACGCTTGGCGCCGGCACCGCCTTCGCCCAGCCGCTCACCGTGGTCGAATTGTTCACCAGCCAGGGCTGCTCGTCCTGCCCGCCGGCCAATGCCAATCTGATCAAGGTCAAGGACCAGCCCAACGTGCTGGCGCTGTCGTTCAACGTTACCTACTGGGATTATCTCGGCTGGAAGGACACGTTCGGCCGCGAGGAATTCACCCAGCGCCAGGTGCGCTATGAACCGTCGCTCGGCCGCTCCGGCCCGTTTACCCCGCAGGTCGTGGTCAATGGCGGTGCCGATGCGGTGGGCGCGGCACCCGGCGAGATCGAGCAGCTGATTTCCTCGAGCGGCCACACCAAGGGGCCGTCGCTGTCGCTCGACGGCGGCAAGATCAGCATCGGCGCCGGCAAGGCGCCTGGTGGCAAGGCCGATGTCTGGCTGGTCCGTTACACCAAAGGCGTCATCGAGGTGCCGGTGGCGCGCGGCGAAAACACCGGCCGCACGCTGCCGCATGCCAATGTCGTCCACTCGCTGGAGAAACTCGGCAGCTGGAGCGGCGACGCCACCTCGCTGCCACTGCCGGCAGCCTCCGGCGGCTTGAGCACCGCGGTGCTGGTGCAGTCGCCCGGCGGCGGGCCGATCCTGGCCGCTGCTGCCAACTGATTTTTATTTTTCACCCAACGCCGCAAAGAGCGGCATAACCGGGCTCGCATCCGCGCGCCCTCTTCAAGAGGAAATACCACCATGACCAAGACCCTGACCGCGCTCGCCTTTGCGCTTTCGATGACCGCCTTTGCCGCCGGCGCCCGCGCTGAAGACGCGATGAAGCCGGCCGATCCGATGGCCACCGAGGCGATGAAGCCGGCGGACGCTATGAAGCCTGCGGACGCCATGAAGCCCGCCGACCCGATGGCGACGAATGCGATGAAGCCCGCCACCGACGCCATGAAGCCGGCCGACGCCATGAAGCCCGCGACGGATGCGATGAAGCCGGCGGACGCGATGGCGCCTGCGCAATAAGCCGAACCCTCAACCAGCCGGGGGTTGGCGGTTGGGGAGGGAAGCCGGCGCCGGCGCACAGCAAAGTGAGAACCCGGCGGCGGCTTCTTTCGTATATATTGAACAGCAACAAGGGAGATCAGACATGACCGGCATTGAAACGAAAGCCGCGCGGCGATCGCCGTTCCTGGCCACGCTCGCGGCGCTGGCGCTGACCGCGACGGCAGCCATCTTCTGGCAAAGCCCGGCGCGCTCGGCCGAGGACGCGGTGGTGATCCCGCCGCCGGCAATGGACGAGAAAGCCGCCAGCGGCAGCGAGAAGGCGATCTTCGCCGGCGGCTGCTTCTGGGGCGTGCAGGGCGTGTTCCAGCACGTCAAGGGCGTGACCAAGGCGGTCTCCGGCTACACCGGCGGCAGCGCCGAAAACGCCGTCTATGAGACGGTCGGCAGCGGCACCACCGGCCATGCCGAATCGGTCGAGATCACCTACGATCCGTTGAAGGTGACCTACGGCCAGCTGCTGCAGGTTTATTTCTCGGTCGCGCACAACCCGACGCAGCTGAACTTCCAGGGCCCGGATTCGGGTACCCAGTACCGCTCGACGATCTTTGCCGAAAATGGCGAGCAGCAGAAGATTGCCCAGAGCTACATCGCCCAGCTCGACCAGGCAAAAGTGTTTGCCAAGCCGATCGTCACCACGCTGGAGACGGGCAAAACCTTCTATCCGGCCGAGGAGTACCACCAGGACTTCCTGACGCTGAACCCGACCTACCCCTACATCGTCTACAACGACCTGCCCAAAGTGGCGAATTTGAAGTCGCTGTTCCCGGCACTATACAGCGAAAAGCCGGTGCTTGTGCTGACGGCAAGCAAGAGCTGAGGGTTTAAGGGAGTTGGTCAGCGATGCCCTCTTGGCGACGCCGGCGGGACAGCACCCCCCTCTGCCCTGCCGGGCATCTCCCCCTCAAGGGGGGAGATTGGCAGCGTCGCTGACGGTGCCAATCTTGCTGGTTGGAGATTGGCGAAGGCTGCGGTGAGAGCTGATCTCCCCCCTTGAGGGGGAGATGGCCGGCAGGCCAGAGGGGGGTGCCTCGCGCCAGCTGCCGTTAGCGGCCCCCTCAATCATACGTCAAATCCGTCGCCTTCCCGCCAAACACGCGATACGCGTAGAACGAATAGAAAATAATCACCGGCAGCACGACCACCGTGCCGGCGAGGATGATGGCGAGGCTTTCCGTCGCCGACGCCGCCTGCCAGATGGTCAGACGATCCGGCACCACGAACGGGTAGAACGACCACGCCAGCCCGGCAAAGCCGAGCGCGAAGATGGCGGCGAGCGTCAGGAACGGCCGGATTGCGTGGCGGTCGTCGGGTTTCGGCAGATGGAAGGTCTGCCGCCACAGCCACAGGAACAGCAGCGCCGACAGGATCGGCAGCGGTGACAGATAGAGCATTTCGGGCCAGACGAACCATTTGGCGAAGATGCGTGGGCTGGCGAAGGGCGTCGCCAGCGACACCGCGGCCATGCCGAGCGCGGTCAGCACCAGGGCGGTGCGCAGCCAGGCCACCGCCTTCTTCTGCAATTCGCCTTCGGTCTTGTAGATCACCCAGGCGGCACCCATCGCGGCGTAGGCGGCCGACAGGCAGAGCGCCACCAGCGCGCCGAACGCCATGCCGCCAAAGCCGACATCGAGGCCGAGCACGTAGTCGCCGAGCATATAGCCCTGCGCCAGCGAGGCGATGATGGAGCCGAGGAAGAAAATCCGGTTCCAGCGATGCTTCTTGCCGGCCGGCACCTTGGCGCGGAAGTCGAAGGCGACGCCGCGCAGGATAAGGCCGACCAGCAGCACGAAAACCGGCAAATACAGCGCAGTCAGGATGACGCCATGCGCCATCGGGAAGGCGACCAGCAGCAGCCCGACCGCCAGCACCAGCCAGGTCTCGTTGGCATCCCAGAACGGGCCGATGGCCGCAATCATCGTGTCCTGCTCGGCATCTTCGGCGACCGAAAACAGGATGCCGATGCCGAGATCGAAACCGTCGAGGATGACGTAGATCAAAATGGCCAGGCCCATCAGGCCGGCGAAGATGAGGGGGAGCGCGGTTGCCCAGTCGAATGTCATGTCACTCTCCCGCCGCCGGTTGCGACATGGCCGTCTTCATCACGCCGGGCAGCGGCGAGGTGTCGCCATCCTTGGCCGCCTTCAGCGCCAGGTGCACCAGCACGCCGAGATAGGCGATCAGCAAAAGCACGTAGAGGATGAGATAGATCGCCAGCGTCAGCGCGACATGGCTGCCGGCGACCGGGCCGACAGCGTCCGCCGTCTTCAGCACGCCCGTCACCAGCCAGGGCTGGCGGCCGATCTCGGTCGTGTACCAGCCTGCCAGTGTTGCCAGCCACCCGGACAGCGCCATCGGCACCATCAACATGGCGAGCGGCTTCGGCAGGCTGTGGCGGCGCTTGAGGAAGAAGCTGGCCGACCATGAAACGATGAGCATCAAAATGCCGGTGCCGACCATGATGCGAAAGCCCCAGAACAACGGAAGGACCGGCGGATGGAGGCCGGGATAGTCGTTCAGCCCCGGCACGATGCCGCTGGTCGAGTGCCGCAGCACCAGGCTGGCGCCATCGGGAATGGCGACCTCGAATTTGTTTTCCTTCGCAGCTTCGTCAGGCCACGCGAACAGCACCAGCGGCACATTCGGGCCGGTGTTCCAGTTGGCCTCCATGGCGGCGATCTTCTGCGGCTGGTGCTCCAGCGTGTTCAGCCCGTGCTGGTCGCCGGCAAGTATCTGGATCGGGATCAGGATGGCGGCGGTGAAGACACCGGTGCGCAGCGCCTTCCACATCGATTCGGAGCGGTCGCCGGCGAGATAGCGCAGCGCCGACAGGCCGGCGATCAGGAACGAGACGGTCAGCCCCGAGGCCAGCAGCATATGCACCAGACGATAAGGCATGGACGGATTGAAGACGATCGCCCACCAGTCGACGGGATGCGCCTTGCCGTCGATTATCTCGAAGCCGGCCGGCGTCTGCATCCAGGAATTCAGCGCGATGATCCAGAAGGCGGACAGCGTGGTGCCGCCGGCGACCAGCACGGTGGCCAGCGTGTGGACGCGGTTGGAGACGCGGCGGAAGCCGAACAGCATGATGCCTAGGAAGGCCGCTTCGAGGAAAAAGGCGGTGAGGATTTCGTAGGCGAGCAGCGGCCCGGCAATGTTGCCGACCTTTTCCATGTAGCCCGGCCAGTTGGTGCCGAACTGGAAGCTCATGGTGACGCCCGACACCACGCCCATGGCGAAGGACAGCGCGAACACCTTCACCCAGGTGAAATAGGCGCGCATCCAGGCGGAATCATTGGTGGCGTTGTAGCGGAGCTTGAAGAACAGCAGCACCCAGCCAAGCGCAATCGTGATCGTCGGAAACAGGATGTGGAACGAAATGTTCGCCCCGAACTGCATTCGCGACAGGATGAGCGGGTCCATGGCGGGCTCCGGCTGCTGTTTCTTGTCGGAGAATAGGCCGCCGATACGGCGCGGTCAAAGCGGCGTGGCGCCACGCGGGGCGCGTTGTCGCAGCAGATCAGGCCAAACCGTCAGCGCCCCCGGCTACCCCTGGCGAAACGGCGAAAAGGGAACGTTTGTCCACAATTGTCAGCAGCGGCATTGACTTCCGGCCGTGCGCACCGACATTCAGCGCGATAAAAATCCCTTTCAAGCAGTCGTTTCCCGCCCCATGTCTTCCACTAATTCGCCCTCCATCATTGCGATTTCCGGGGTCACCAAGACCTACGCCACCGGCTTCAAGGCGCTGAAGGAAATCAACCTCGACATAGAACGCGGCGAGATCTTTGCGCTGCTGGGGCCCAACGGCGCCGGCAAGACGACGCTGATCTCGATCGTCTGCGGCATCGTCAACCGTTCGTCGGGAACGGTGACCGTGGACGGCCATGACATCAACCGCGATTACCGCGCCGCGCGCAGCCTGATCGGGCTGGTGCCGCAGGAACTGACCATCGACGCTTTCGAGACCGTCTGGACGACAGTCAATTACAGCCGCGGCCTGTTCGGCAAGCCGCCCAACCCGGCCTTCGTCGAGAAGGTGCTGCGCGACCTCTCGCTGTGGGACAAGAAGGACGCCAAGGCGATCACACTGTCGGGCGGCATGAAGCGGCGGCTGATGATCGCCAAGGCGCTGTCGCATGAGCCGCGCGTGCTGTTCCTCGACGAGCCGACCGCCGGCGTTGATGTCGAGCTGCGGCAGGACATGTGGGCGATGGTGCGCCGGCTGCGCGACGACGGCGTCACCATCATCCTCACCACGCACTACATCGAAGAGGCCGAGGCGATGGCCGATCGTGTCGGCGTCATCAACCGCGGCGAGATCATCCTGGTCGAGGGCAAGGCCGAGCTGATGCGCAAGCTCGGCCGCAAGCGGCTGGTGCTGGAGTTGCGCACACCGCTCACCGCTATTCCCGACGCTTTCTCGCACTATGCGCTGGAACTGTCGCCCGATGGCGACCAGCTGACCTACACCTATGACAACCAGAGCGAACGCCCCGGCGTCGCCTCACTGCTGCGCGAACTCGAGGCGGCTGGCATCCAGTTCCGCGACATGGACACGCAAAACAGCTCGCTCGAGGAGATCTTCGTCAATCTGCTGAGGCAAGACCCATGAATTGGCGTGCAGTTTGGGCGATCTACCGGGTCGAGATGGCGCGTGCATTCCGCACCGTGCTGCAAAGCATCGTCTCGCCGGTGATCTCGACATCGCTCTATTTCGTCGTCTTCGGCTCGGCCATCGGCTCGCGCATCACCGAGATCGACGGCATCAGCTACGGCGCCTTCATCGTGCCCGGCCTGATCATGCTGTCGCTGCTGACGCAGTCGATCTCCAACGCCTCCTTCGCCATCTATTTCCCGAAATTCGTCGGCTCGATTTACGAGCTGTTGTCAGCGCCGGTGTCCTATCTGGAGATCGTCATCGCCTATGTCGGTGGCGCAGCGACCAAGTCGATCATTCTCGGCCTGATCATCCTGGCGACGGCCTCGCTGTTCGTGCCGCTGCATATCCAGCATCCGTTCTGGATGCTCGCCTTTCTGGTGCTGACGGCGGTGACGTTCAGCCTGTTCGGCTTCATCATCGGCATCTGGGCGAAAAGCTTTGAGCAGCTGCAGCTGGTACCGCTGCTGATCATCACGCCGCTGACCTTCCTCGGCGGCAGTTTCTATTCGATCAACATGTTGCCTGAGGCCTGGCGCACGGTGACGCTGTTCAACCCGGTCGTCTACCTGATCAGCGGCTTCCGCTGGAGCTTTTATGGCAAGTCGGACGTCTCGGTCGTCGTCAGCCTCGGCATGACGGTGGTGTTCCTCGCCATCTGCATCGCCATCGTCGGCTGGATCTTCCGGACCGGCTACCGGCTCAGGAACTGAAAACTCAGTCTCTTAGATCGCCTTGATCAGGCGCAGCAGTCCCAGCATCTCGACCAGCGTGCCCTTGCGGAAGGCGATGTAGGTCGGCTCCTCGACGCCATGGAAGCGGCGCTTGAACGCCGCCTGGCCCTTGAGGTTGAACTTGCTGCGGTTGACCCAGGGCGATTCATAGGCGCGCTCGAAGGCGTTGCGCCAGAAGCTCGATTCGGCAAAATCATTGGCCCCGACGTCGAGCATCGGCGACAGGCCGAGCGTGACGACGGAAAGGCCCTCATTGCGAAAACGGTCGACAGCGAATTTGGTCAGGCCGATTTCGGCATGCGGCGAGGCATCGATGTGCTTGCGCTTGAACGAGGTGGTGTAGCCGATCACCTTGCCGCCGCTGAACAGCGGATCGAAATCGAGCAAGGCGACGAGCTCGCCTTCCGGACTGTAGAGCACGAAACGGCGCATATCGATGCCGAGATGATCGGCAAAGGGGCGGTTGAGGAAGGCCATCTCCCAGCGCTTGACGATACGGTCGGCCCGCCAGTTCTGCGACAGGCGCTGGACCTCGTCGAGATAGACCGCTCCCTCGCCAAAGGAGAAGCCCTTCTTCAGCAGCCAGCGTTCGGAATAGCGCACGGTTTCGTTGCGCTTGCCGGAAAAGTCGTGCGCGGGAAGCTCCAGCCGGGTGTCGATGCCGAGACGGTTGACCTTGTAGCCGAGCCCGGACAGCACGCGCGCCGTCGGTTCGCCGATCTGCACGAACCATGGGCTGTCGGCGGCTTCGACAAAGCGTCTGATGTAATCGGGCCGATCGGGCGGATGGGCCACCGGATCACCGAGCGCGAAATGGTGCTTCATCTTGGTGCCGAAGGCGATATAGCCGTCGGCGTCGCCGAAATAGGACAGTTTTTGCTGCACGGCGGTCGAATAGGCCAGCGAGAAGTCGCCGTGCTGGCGGACCAGCGCCAGCCGCTCGACATGCGTCAAATCCTGGCGCGGCACCTTGGCTGCGGCGCCCTCCAGCAGTCTGTCGAAATAGATACGCAAGGAGGGCATGGTCGAGCTTCCGCGTGCCGATGATAAACAGAGGCCTGCCCCCAAGGCCTCGAATCAGTCGCATTGACGCGACCTCCTTATCGATCATATCGCCGCTGTGCCATATAGGACGGGTCCCCATGGCGCACCTAAGAGGGAATCTCGACCGAATGGCGGCAACGACAAGCGAAACGATTTCTATCGTCTCGGGGCCGAAAGGACCTGACGAGACGGTGATCGTCATCGGCGCCGGAGCGGCCGGGCTGGCCGCCGCCGACGCGCTTGGCCGACGCGGGGTGCGGGCGGTCGTGCTGGAGAAGGAACAGCGGATCGCCGAACCGTGGCGGCGGCGGCACGAGAAGCTGACCCTCAATACGCATCGCGCGCTGTCGGCGCTGCCAGGCCTTGCCTATCCGTCGCGCACCGCCGCCTTTCCGAACAAGGATGTCATCGTCGGCTATCTCCAGGATTTTGCCCGCGCCCGCGGCATTGCCGTCGAATTCGGCACTGCCGTCGAACGGATCGAGCGCAGCGGCAATGGCTGGCTTGTCCATACCGATCGGGAAACACTGAGCGTCCGCAATGTCATCGTCGCCACCGGCCGTGACCGCTTGCCGTGGACACCGGACTGGCCGGGCAAGGCGACTTTCACCGGCAAGCTCGTCCACGCCGCTGATTTCGGCACAGCGGAGGACTATGCGGGCAAAAAAGTACTGGTGGTCGGCGCCGGAAATTCCGGCTTCGACGTGCTCAACCACCTCGCCGGCGCCGACACGGAAGCCGTGTGGCTGTCGGCCAGGCAAGGCCCGTCGCTGATGCCCAAACGGATCGGCAAGGTTGCCGTGGCGCGCTTCGGCGGCTTTATGGCAATGCTGCCGACGTGGATTGCCGACGCCCTGATTGCCGCCACGCAACGGCTGGTGTTCGGCGACCTCACCCGCTTCGGCCTGCCGCCGGCGCCGAAAGGCGGCGCCAGCCGGCTCGGCGTCGAGCAGATTGCGATTGCCGTCGACGACGGCGCCGTTGCCGCGCTGAAGGCCGGACGGATTTCGGTGGTGGCGCCGGTGGCGACCTTCGAGGGCGCCAACGTGCGGTTGAACGGCGGTACGGTGGTCTCGCCGGATGTGGTGATCGCGGCGACCGGTTATCGCACCGGGCTGGAGGCCATGCTGGGCGATCTCGGCGTTCTCGATGCCAAGGGCGTTCCGAAGGCCAATGGCGGCACACCGAGCGGCCAGCCCGGCCTGTGGTTCATCGGCATGCGCCCGAGCCTGACCAGCTATTTCCACAGCGCGGGTGTGCAGGCCGAAGCGATTGCCCGGCAGATCGCCAGGGGGTCGTAGCGGCCTCGGCGATTGGCCGAGGCAACCCCGTCCCTTCGTCATCCACGGGCGAAGCAAGGAGCGCAGCGACGCGGCGCAGACCCGAGGATCCATGCCGCGACGTCTGAGCTATGCAACGTTGCATGTTCTGCTCCGCCGCGTACCACGGCCAACGCCCCGGCATGGATCCCTGGGTCTCCGCGACGGAGCTTCGCTCCTGCTTCGCCCAAGGATTGTTTGAGAAGGATCGGTTAGTTTGGCGGCCGGGACTGCGGCCCATCACAGCCAGCAGTCCCGGCGGCAGGCGACCGTCCCTAGGATCGGGCAACACCCGACGTCATCAAGGTCCCTGCCGTCTTTGTCCGCCATCGCTTGGAG
>NZ_JBFUEY010000022.1:0-82325 GCF_056403715.1 Mesorhizobium sp. P2_F5
CCTCACCGACTTCGTCGCTGCCTACAACTTCGCCCGCAGGCTCAAGACCCTCAAAGGCCTCACGCCCTACGAGTTCATTTGCAAGGCATGGGCTGCACAGCCAGAACGCTTCAAGCTTGATCCGCTCCAGCAAATGCCGGGACTAAACATCTAGGCAACGAGGCCTTGCCTGATTTGGTCTACTTCTTCGATCGGGACCGGATGCCCGGTGAGGAAGCCCTGCATCAGATCTACCCCCAGGCGCTGCAGCAATATGTACTGCTCTTCAGTTTCAACGCCCTCGGCGAGCACGACATGGCCGAGATTGCGAAGCAGTCCGACCATGTCCCGCAACAGGCTCAAGCCTCGAGACGTCTGGCAATCGTGGAGGAAGCTGCGGTCGATCTTGACCACGTCGAATTTGAAACGGCGGAGCCATGTAAGGCCGGCAAATCCCGTTCCGAAGTCGTCCAGCCAGATCTGAACGCCCAATTTTCGCAGCCGCTCCACGTTCCTTACCGCTTGCGCCTCCAGAAAAATGTCACTGCCTTCGGTGATTTCGATGGCCAGTTTCTGTGGCGCGAGGCCGTGCCGACCAAGGATTTCGGTGATCCGCAGTGAAAAGTTAGGAGCCTTGAGCTGAAAAACAGATACGTTCACTGTTACGACCGAGCCCAATCCGTATTCAGCCATGTCACCGCAGGCTCGATCGACCAGCCACGTACCCAGTTCCACTATCGCTCCAGTTTGCTCTGCAACCGGTATGAATACGGACGGACCGATCATGGTGCCGTCGAAGTCGCATAGCCGCATCAGAGTCTCGTGGCCCAGCACTCGTCCAGACGCCAGGTCGAAAATTGGCTGGTAAGCGACAGAAACGAGTTGGTTGGAAATTGCCAGCTTCAGCAGTTCTGAAAGATTTTCGCTGGAGCGATCCCGGCCGGTGGCGTGCGGGTCGTAAATTGTGAACGTAGCCCGACCAGCAAACTTGGACGCATAGAGTGCGCGGTCAGCTTCCTGCAGCAGGATTCTAAGTTCTATGCTCTGATCGGCGCGCGTCAACGAGGCTCCGGCACTGATCGTGACAATGTTGAGCTTGTCACCCCGATCAGGGTGGTAGATATCCAAGTCCTCCACCGCGCGACAAAATTGCTGCGTTATTTCATGAAGGTGAGCCCGTCCGGTGACCTTGCAGAGAATGACGAATTCTTCTCCGCCATAGCGTGCCGCAACGGCGTTGTTCGAAGCCGCCATCTCGGAAAGGACGTGGGCGAGTTTGATCAGACAATCGTCGCCGGCCTGATGACCAAGTCCGTCATTGAACCTTTTGAAGTAGTCGACGTCGATCAGAATGAGGCCGATCTCGTCGTCGTCCGCGGCCCAGTCTTCGCGCAGCTCCGAGAATTCTCGAATGATCGCCCTCCGGTTTTTCATTCCCGTGAGCGGATCGGTGTCCGCGATTTCGGTTAGCTTCTGCCCCTTCCTAATAGCAGCCTGCTCCTGAATCTGTGCCCGAAGTGCGTGCAGGAACGTCTGGTAGCGCTCCAGGCTCAGTCGCCAGGAAAGATAAAGCGACAACACCAGGCAGTTCACGAAATAGGCCGACAGCACGACCCGGCCTGCGATGTCGGCCTGAAGGGAGAACATCGCGGCGTACACAAAGCTTGCGGCGACCGTCGCGGAGGCCATGGCTGAAAGCCAAAACCGGAAGTTGAAGAACAAATTCGCACCCAGGATAAACACGGTGCCAAAAACCATGAAATGGGAGAGGGCATCCTGATGCTCTGTTCCAAGAGCGGATACGAGCCATCCAAGGGCACCGGATACAATCGCCAGCGCTGCTACAAGATGCAAGCTGGGAAGGGCGAAGCCCCGCCGGGCGACAAATTCGACAAGCGCCAGGGAAGTGACCCCCAGCGTAACGCGGGTCAAAATAAGCCGATCGGCGATATCCGGAAAAAGAAACCAATCGAACAGGCCATAGGCCACATAGCTGACTACAGCAGCCGCAATACCCCATCGCACGAGACTGCGATTTTCATCGGCATCTTTCTGCAGGAACAGTGCCAGGAGTTCCGGATCGGCCGAATGCCACCGCGGGCGTGCAATCGCAACCGCCACCTTCTGGGCAACGTCCTCGCTCAGTTGCATTGCACCGCTCCTCCGCGATCTGCAGTAGCGAATGCAATAGCCGAGGTCGCCTGCCGTCGGAGAATGAAGGCACCACTGTCCGCAGGAAAAGTCGGATGTCGCTAACCGACGGTAAACAGGCGGTTCGGATTTAGCCGGTTCAGGAGGGTGGATGACCGCTCAATCGTCTAAAGTTTTATTAAAATTTTATTAAAATAGTTCGCATCATGCAGCGACACACCTATGCTGTTTGCCGTGGACCGGGCGGGGTTAAACCGGAGACACGGCATGCCTATCGACCCAAAATTGCAGCTCGACGAATACAGCCTCGTCACCACCAGACTGATGAAAAAACATGCCGCTATCTCTGAAGAGACGGCCGACTCCGACGAGTTGAGGGACAGCACGGCCCAGCTCGCCCTGATACTGGATCTTGCTCATCAAGCCTTCACGCGGCACAAACCGGCCGCCCCCATCGTCCATCGCTTGGCGGGCAGACTTCACAAGCTCCGCCGGCAGGTTGCTCCCGCGGTCTGGCAGAAACTCGTTCCTTTGGCTCAGCAGCATCGTGTCGCGGAATATTTGATCCAGGACCCGTTCACGCGTTGGTCGGTCGAAAAGCCGCGCGGATATTCGGGCGATGCAGGCCTGCTGGACATTTACTACAAGCATCCCACTGCCGACGATATCGTGGCTTCGTCGACCTTACTTGGCCGGCAAATTTACGCGTACACCAGTGAAGCCGCCAGTTCGGTGGCGGGGCGCGAGCGGCGGGATATTCTGGCCGGGACGGTGGACGAGACGGCCGGCAGTGTGGCAAAGGCGGAGGTGCTGGCGATTGCCTGCGGCCACCTGCGGGAAGCCGAACGCTCCGACGCGTTGGCCAAGCGCAAATTGCAACGTTGGGTCGGCCTGGACCAGGACCCTGTCAGCGTTGCCACGGTGAACCACGACTTTGCCGGCACGGCAGTCGAGGCAATCCACGGCTCTGTACGCGGCATTCTTCGCCGCGCCTACGCTCTTGGCACATTCGATCTCGTCTACGCATCGGGGCTTTACGATTACCTGCCGCATGCCATCGGCGTCCGCCTGCTGCAAAGAGCCATGGAATTCGTCAAGCCTGGTGGCGAATTCCTGTTTGCCAATTTCAGCGACGAGATCACGACGGATGGTTACATGGAGACCTTCATGGACTGGCCACTCATCCTACGTTCGGCTGACGATATGTGGGACATCATCAATGCAGCCCTCGGCGGGAGCTCTTTCGAAGCGGACGTGTATTACGGCTCGAACCGAAATATCGTTTACGGCAAAGTCAGGAAAGGCGACCTCTAAGAGCCTAAGCGCGCTCCGAAGGACTTTCTCACATCGCACCCGGCGGGCATGATTTGCACAAAGGCAGCGCAATCCGGCCTGATCGGCGCGAACAGATTTCTAAGCCTTTGCTGCTACTCGGTCGTCGTTGACGGAGTTCCCGGCAGTGTCACAGCGCGCATTCATCATCCTGCTTATCCTGCTGACGGTGGTTGTCGCGTTGTCTGCGACGTCGTTTCCCGGCGGAATGATCGGCTTCCTGATCGGCATCACGGTCGCCTTCTTCATCGCGATGCCGGGAACCGCCATCGGCGATGCGCTGCATCGGGCCGGCATTCCGGTGACGGGCGAGCAACTCATCTGGGCTCTGGGCGGGCTCTACGCCGTGTTCGTCCTTGCCGCGGCCGTGCAGGCCGGGCTGCGCCTCCGGCGAGGCGACATGGACGGAGCGCGATCAGCAGCGTTGCGGATGGCCTTTCTGCTTGCCCTGCCGCTGATCGCCTGGCTTTCGCTCAATGCCATGCAACGCAGCTGGCCCTGACCCCATTCAGCTCTCGAAATAGCGAGGACGGTCGAGATCGGCGATGAGCCCAGGCCCGGTCGGCAGCCATCCCAGCGCAGTGCGGGTCTGCTCGCTGGAAGCCGATAGATCCCTGCCGATGAAATGGCCGAGAAAGCCGAAATGCGCGGCCGCTTCTTCGTGGGCTTTGGGCACCACTGGCAGGTTGAGGCGGCGGCCGATGACCTCGGCGATCTCCCTGGTCGCCACGCCCTGTTCGGCAACCGCGTGATAGCTGACGCCGCCGGTCCCCTTCTCCAGTGCCAGCCTGTACAGCGTGGCGGCGTCGAACCGGTGCACCGCCGCCCAGCGGTTCATCCCGTCACCGACATAGGCCGAGACGCCCTTTTCACGCGCAATGGCAATCAGCATCGGCACGAAGCCGTGGTCGCCGTCGCCATGGACGGTCGGCGCCAGCCGCACCGTCGATGCGCGCACCCCGCGCGCGGCAAGCGCCATGGCCGTCGCTTCCGAAGCACGCGGCATGGAAGCCGATGGTGACGCAGGTTTGTCGTCTTCGGTCGCTACCCTCCCCAGCGCGAACCCGGCCAGTCCGGAGGTGACAAGCAGCGGCCGCTCGGAACCTTCGAGCGCCGCGCCGAGCGTTTCGATGGCGCGCTGGTCCGCCGCGCAACTGGCGGCGAATTTCGAAAAGTCGTGATTGAAGCCCGTATGGATGACGCCGTCCGCCCGGGCAGCGCCGCTACGCAGGCTGTCCAGATCCTCGATATCGCCGCGATGCGCTTCTGCACCCGCGGCGACGACCGACTTTGCACCCGCTTCCGAGCGGGCGAGACCGAACACCTGATGGCCCGCCCCAAGCAATTCCCGCACAACGGCCGAACCGACAAAGCCGGTGGCGCCAGTCACGAACACACGCATGATTATTCTCCTTGGTTTTTGCCGAAGGCCGCGCGGGACAGCCCGTTGCCGAAGGAGATAGTTGGTTGAGGTCATACGATCTATGCTGTAAAATCCGAGATACCTTCGCAATCGTCCGGAAACACTCATGGATCCGCTGTCAGACGTGCTGTCGCTGCTGAAGCCGCGCAATTACCTGTCCGCTGGGCTGGAAGCCGGTGGCGACTGGGCGATCCAGTTTCCCGACCAGCAGGCCGCCATCAAATGCGGCGCCGTGGTGTCAGGCCGATGCTGGCTGTCGGTCGAAGGCGTCACCGACGCGGTGCGGCTGGACGCCGGCGACTGTTTCCTGCTGCCGCGCGGCCGACCTTTCCGTCTTGCCAGCGATCTCGGCCTGCCGACGGTCGATGCCCGAACGATCTTTTCGCCGGCGCGCACCGGCGGCATCACCGCTTACAATGGCGGCGGCGATTTCCTGCTGGTCAGCAGCCGCTTCGCGCTGTCCGGCGACCATGCCGGCATCCTGCTGCGAATGCTGCCGCCCATCGTCCACATCCGCGCCGAGAGCGACCATTCCGCGCTGCGCTGGCCGGTGGAGCGGATGATGCAGGAATTGCGCCAGCGCCGTCCCGGCGGCTTTCTCATCGTCGAGCACCTCGCCCACATGATCCTGATCGAGGCCTTGCGCCTGCATATGGGGGCTCGGGACAGCGTCGGCTGGCTGTTCGCGCTGACCGACAGGCAGATCGGCGCGGCAATCGCCGCCATGCATGAGGACCCGGCGCATGGCTGGACGCTGCAGAAGCTGGCCGAGCGCGCCGGCATGTCGCGCTCGACCTTTGCGCTCAGGTTCAAGGAAACGGTCGGCGCCTCACCCCTGGACTATCTGACACGGTGGCGCATGATGCTGGCCGGCGACAGGCTGATGCATTCCGGCGATCCGGTGTCGGTCATTGCGCTGGCGTTCGGCTACGAATCCGAAAGCGCCTTCAGCACGGCGTTCAAGCGCGTTATGGGCTGTTCGCCGCGCCAATACAGCCGCCGGAACCCGGTCTCTGTTGAGCAAGGTGAACGGGAAGCCGCCTGAGCGACAGGCTTCACCAAAGGCCCTTCGTGGCCTTCAGATTGCTGTCGATGTGCTCGCCATAGAAGACGCCCTGATCGTCCTTGTAGCCTTGCTTGAATTTCCTGGTGGCCATGTTGTTTTTGGTTTTCTTCGCGCCCTGATTATAGGCGATGGCGACATAGACGCTTTCGTCATGCGTCAGGCTTTTCTTGCCCGCGCCATAGAGCGCCTTGGTCTGTGCCGTCAGTTCCGACATGCCGCGGCTGAGCGTGCCTTTCCATGTCGCCCACTTCTCATCGATGAAGTAGTCCTTGTCCCCTTCGAAGAACTGGATGTCGTACTGGAACATGCCGAAGCCGTGGCAGAATTTGTCTGCCTTCTTCACGGCTACCTTGTAGCCCGAATTGATCGCGGCAATGCGCACCAGAGCGGCGCGCGCCACCTTGAACATCTCCTTGCCCCTGGCGTGGCTCTCGAGGTCCGCCCGGTCCTTCGGCCAGGCGGACGCGCGCTTGGGGAAATCGATCGTATCGCCGACGCAGACAGCCAGCACTTCTTCGGGTTTTGCCGTCTTGTACATCTTCGCCCAGATGTAGAAGGTTTCCTGGATGCCGATCGAGATCAGCAAATTCTTGGTGATCGGCGTGCCGGCGACCGCAGCGTCGATATCCGCACCGAAATTCTTGTTCATCCAGATCATCGCATCTTGCATGGCGCTGGTCATGGCTGTCTTTCCCAATGAGTGGCGTTAGACGGTGACGCTGAAGTCGACGATCGCCTGCGAGGCAAAACTGCCCTTGTAGACCGGTATTGAAAAATCTTCGCTCTGGTTGACGCCGTTGACCGGCACCAGCCGCTTACCCACGGCGAGGATTTCATAGGTTTTTCCTGCCGCGACCGTGCGCCCGCCATAGTTGGGAAACCGCATCGCGTCGGCCATGAACGCCTCCCGCACTGTCTCCCAGAAAGTCCGTTCAACGAGGGTGCCGGCAAGCGCGGGCGTCGCCGGCGCCTTGGCGTCATCGGCCAGTTCGCGCACGGCGATCTGCACCGGCCCGACCGCCGTGTTGCGTGTCACCCGGATCGAGATCCAGGCCTGATCCTTGTTGAGCACCGGCCGCTCCGGCTCGGCCTGTATCGGGCTGCGGATGCCAAGCCGCTGCAGCAAGGTGTTCACGCCGGCGCTCCCACCGGCGATAATAAGCGCCGACAGGACTGTCGATATTTTGGGGCTCCAGCTTGTAGCCTGCGTGCCGCTGGGCGTGACCTGTGCGATCAGCCGGGCGAAGATGTCGTAGTGGAAGCCGAGCACGACGGTCAGTCCCACCGCGACCATCACTAGGGTCTTCACGGCGCGGTTGTTGAACAGCATCCGGTAGAGCCGCCACTGGAAGATGGTGGCGAGCGCGCTTTCCACCACCAGCACGATCACAGCAAGCGCGGCAAGCTCGGTCCCCAACTGGCCGACATTCGGAACGACGGCAGCCGTGTCCTCGGCGAAGGCCGGCCCCGTAACGGCAGTGAGAGCAAGTGCGAAACCAAAGACACGAAACATGTTCACGGCCCCCGACAGTTGACGTCCCCCAGTGATCCCGCCGGAAGTGATCCCGCCGGATCGCCGTCCCTTACAGGCTGTAACGCGAGCGAAACTCGGCGAACGACATCACCAGGTGGTTCTCGTCCACCTTGCCGGTGATCCCGTCGACGCTGCCCGACTGGCTGAATTGCCAGATCGCATAGTTGGTGAAGCCCGACGGTATCGGCGGCGGGCTCGAGCTGTAACGGGCAAGCCAGAGCGGGCAGTTGCCGAAGCCGCTCGGATTGCCCAGCGCCTGCCAGATGTTGGCGCGGGTGTAGATGAACGGCCAGCGGCCGCCATGGGCGGACCGCACAGCCGCCACCCAATCCTTCGCCTTCTGGACATAGGCGGCCCGCGCCGCCGGCGTTGCTGGAATGAGTTCGATGTCGAGCGAGGGAATGAGATCGCCGCTGCCGAACGCCACCGTGCTGAGAAAGGCATGCGCCTGGTCGGCGCCGGGCGCGGTGTTGCGCAGGAAGTGGTAGCCGCCCACCAGCAATCCCGCCGCCTTGGCATCGGCGACATTGCGGACCGCGAATGCATCCTTGCCGGTCTTGTCGGATATTTTTACGAACGCGAATTTGGCCCCGGCATTGCGCACCCGCACCCATTTGATGGCGCCGGCCCCGCCGCCCCCGGCCTCGTTCTGATAGTGAGAAACGTCGATCCCCTCGCGCGTCGGCATGCCCTGCTCCCATAGCCAGACGGGCGCCGAAAAATTCGGCGCGCCCCGTTCGTCATCATGCAAGCTGTAAGAAACGCCCCTAAGCTCAGCGAACACAGATGCGGAATGGAGAACTCTTGCCTTCGCTGAGTTCAGGCATATTAGCCCTATCTAAGGCCGCCTCTGTGAACCCCTTCACACAGCGCTGCCTTGGAGGAAGCTGACGATCCGAACGTCTTCGGGCTTTGCGTCCTTTGTACAAACGGGCGGCCAATGGCCGCCCGTTTTGCTTCCGGCGACAGGATCAATAGCCGTCGACGTCGATCACCGCCTGGGCGAAAGCCTGCGGCGCTTCCTGCGGCAGATTGTGGCCGATGCCGCCCTCGATCGTCCGATGCTCGTATTTGCCCGAGAACTTGTTGCGATAGGCCGTCGGGTTGAGATGCGGCGCGCCATTGGCGTCGCCTTCGAGCGTGATTGTCGGCACGCCAATGACCGGGCCGCCGGCTAGCCGGTTTTCCAGATCGTCATATTGCGGATCGCCCGCCGCCAACCCGCCCCGCCAGCGGTAATTGTGAATGACGATGGCAACATGGTCCGGATTGTCGAAGGCCGCGGCGCTGCGGTCGAAAGTCGCGTCGTCAAATTTCCATTTCGGCGACGCCGTCTGCCAGATCAGCTTGGCGAAATCGTGCCGGTATTTGTCGTAGCCGGCCGCGCCGCGCTCGGTGGCGAAATAGAACTGGTACCACCAGTCATGCTCGGCGCTCGGCGGCAGCGGCACCTTGCCGGTCTTGATGTTGCTGACGAGATAGCCGCTCACCGAGACCAGCGCCTTTGCGCGCTCCGGCCACAGCGCCGAGACGATGCAGGCGCAGCGCGCCCCCCAGTCGAAACCGGCCAGGATCGCCCTCGGGATGTTGAGCGCATCCATCAGCGCGACGATGTCCTGGGCGACCACCGATTGCTGACCGTTCCGCATCGTCTCGGCGGACAGGAAGCGCGTCGTGCCATAGCCGCGAAGATAAGGCACGATCACCCGGTAGCCTGCCGACGCCAGCAGCGGCGCGACATCGACAAAGGCGTGGATATCGTAAGGCCAGCCATGCAGGAGAATGACCGGCGGCCCGTCGGCCGGACCGGCCTCGGCATAGCCGATGTCGAGAACGCCTGCCTTGACCTGCTTCAGCCCGCCGAACGATTTGTTCGTCCCTGGCTTGACCGTGGGCAGGGTCGCCGCTTTTGCCGTGCCGGCCAGTGCGCCGGCCGAGCCGATCAGGCCGGCGGCAGCGAGGGTCAGGGCAGCCGTACCAAAGAAGCGGCGGCGGTCGTGGTTGATTTCGTCGGTCATGGGTTCTCCTACTGATTTGATACCTGCTGGAAAGGATGGCACGGGTGTATCTCCCATGTGTCCCCATCCGCTGAAATTGAAAGCGGATGTAGCAAGCCGGCACCCGGACACACTGAGATACATTTCCAGCCGATCAGCACACATTCGGGATACGTCGCATGCCTCTTATGCGGATGTCGCTGGCCTCCGGGCCATTACGGCTCAACGCTATCCTCCGCTTAAGGAAATTATCCCCATGACGACGATCGAGAAAGTCCTCTACACCGGCAAGACCCACACCACGGGCGGCCGCGACGGCGCCTCCCACAGCTCGGACAGCCACCTCGACATCAGGCTTTCACCGCCCGGCACCGGCGCCGGCACCAATCCAGAGCAGCTGTTCGCCGCCGGCTGGTCGGCCTGCTTCATCGGCGCCATGGGCCTTGCAGCACGCAAGATGAATGTCGTTTTGCCGTCCGATGCCGCCGTCGATGCCGAAGTCGACCTGGCCACATCCGAGGGCGGCTATCTGCTCCAGGCCCGTCTCAATGTCAGCCTGCCGGGTGTGGATCGGGAAGCTGCCCGCGCCGTGGTCGACGCAGCGCATCAGACCTGCCCATACTCCAAGGCGACGCGTGGTAACATCGGCGTCACGATCGAGTTGGTGTAGGCGGCTGGAAGAGCGACATAACCGCCGGCAGCGCATTTCGTTTCGCGATGCGTTGACCGGCGGCGCCAGATGCACTTTCCCAAGGGAAAATGTACTGGTGGCGCCAGGCGAAGAAAGGCAGGAAGCATCCACGATGGATCATGTCGATCACATCCTGATCGTCGATGACGATCACGAAATCCGCGAGCTGGTCTCCGGCTATCTCAAGAAGAACGGCCTGCGCGCCACGGCCGTGCCCGACGGCCGGCAGATGCGCGCCTTCCTTGATACCGATTCAGTCGATCTCATCATACTCGATGTGATGATGCCCGGCGACGATGGCCTCGTTCTGTGCCGGCAGCTGCGCGCCGGCAAGCACAAGGCAACGCCGATCCTGATGCTGACCGCCCGCAATGACGAAACCGACCGGATCATCGGCCTGGAACTGGGCGCGGACGATTATCTGGTGAAACCTTTCGCCGCGCGCGAGCTTCTGGCTCGCATCAACGCCGTGCTGAGGCGCACGCGCATGCTGCCGCCCAATCTCCAGGTGACCGAGACCGGCCGCCTGCTGAAATTCGGGACGTGGCGCCTCGACACGGTGGCGCGCCATCTTCTCGACGAGGATGGCACCGCGATCGCACTCAGCGGCGCCGAATACCGGCTGCTGTGCGTCTTCGTCGACCATCCGCAGCGTGTCCTGAACCGCGACCAGTTGCTCAACCTGACGCAAGGGCGCGAAGCGGAGATCTTCGACCGCTCCATCGACCTGCTGGTCAGCCGCCTGCGCCAGCGCCTGCGCGACGACGCGCGCGAACCTGCCTACATCAAGACGGTTCGCAGCGAAGGCTATGTACTGTCGATGCCTGTCGAAATCAGCGAGCCGGGTTGAGCCCGATGGCGACGTCCCGGCGCTTCCTGCCCTGGCCGCGCACCCTGCGCTCGCGGCTGTTCCTGCTTCTGCTGGCTGGCCTGATCGTGGCGCAGGGTCTGTCCTTTGTGCTGCTGATCGCGGAGCGCTTCGCCTCAGCCCAGACGATCATGTCCGATACGCTGGACAGGGACGTGAGGTCGGCGATCGCCATCCTCGATCGCGTTCCCGCGGCGGAACGGGCGCAATGGCTGCCGCTGCTCGACCGGAACACCTATCGCTATGTGCTGGGGCCAGGATTGCCGGGGGTTCCCGAGCTGACCGGCCCCGGCCCCTTGATAGCCACGACCATAAGCGCAGCAGCCGGCCCGCGGTTCCCCGTGAGGGTCGAAGCCATTCCCGGCGACGGAGATCGTCTTCAGGCGCATTTGACGCTAAGCGATGGCGCGCCGCTGACCATCGATGTCCACCCCTCGCTGATGCCGCTGGCACGGTGGCTGCCTTATGTGCTGGTGGCGCAGCTGCTTTTGCTTGTGCTGTGCAGCTGGTTCGCGGTCCGGCTGGTTATCCGTCCGCTGGTCAATCTGGCCAACGCCGCCGACAAGCTCGATCCGGGCAAGCCGACGCCGCGTCTGAGCGAATCGGGTCCTCTGGAGGTCGCGCATGCCGCAACCGCCTTCAATTCGATGCGCGAGCGCATTGCCGAGCATCTCGAAGAGCGTATGCAGATTCTGGCCGCGATCTCCCATGATCTGCAGACGCCGATAACGCGCATGAAGCTGCGTGCCGAACTGTCGGACGAGACGCCGGGGAAAGAGAAGCTGATGCACGATCTGGCCGAGATCGAGAACCTCGTGCATGAGGGCGTGGCCTATGCCCGCAGCGCCCGCGGCAGCCTCGAAAAACCCTCCCGCATCGACCTCGGTTCCTTCGTGGAAAGCCTGGTGTATGACTACCAGGACACCGGCAAGGCCGTCTCATCAGGTGCGGAAATCGATGCCGCCGTGGTGACACGCCCCCAGGCGCTGCGGCGGATCCTCACCAACCTCGTCGACAATGCGTTGAAATTTACCGGCAGCGCGGAAGTCTCGGCGGAAAAGGGGCCTGGCGATCACGTCGTCATAAAGGTGCTGGATCGCGGGCCGGGCATTCCCGAAGACCAGCTCGAGGCCGTCCTGCAGCCGTTCTTCCGCCTCGAGCAATCGCGAAATCGCGGCAGCGGCGGCGCCGGACTTGGCCTGGCAATCGCCTATCAATTGTCGCTTGCGATCGAGGGCAGGCTCGAACTGAAAAACAGGCCAGGCGGCGGCCTGATCGCCGAAATACACCTGCCGCATCAGATGCAAGTGGGCCGCAATTCGTAATCACAAACCGGCCGGGTTGGGATGTCCTGATCGCCGGGCGGCACGTCGATACGATTGCCGGCCGCACCTTAGACTAGTTATGGGGCCGATATCCTGCTTAAGACGGAGCATATCTAGCCCAGTAGCCTTAGACGTTCGATGAAGCGCCCCTTGCCGGAATGACGCTCCCGAATGGCTTGCAGCCGGAGGCGAAATGCCTCGACGGTACCGTGTCTTTCGGCAAGCGTCTGCAGATCGAAAAGCAAGGCCGCCGCTTTGTCATAGCCGGCGGGATTGCGGCGGACGATTTCCTTTTCGATATCCTCCCAGATGCTTTCACACCTGCGGTGAACGGCATCGAGCCGGAGCTGTCGGGCTTTCTCGGCGGCTTCGTCGCTTAGCCGCTGTTGCGCCGCGGCCAATTCCGCCTTGGCATGCTCACGAGCCAGACGAATTGCAGCGGCACGATCCTGCAGGGTTGCGACAGTGCGTCGAGCCACCTCAGGCGCGTCATCGGGATGCATCGCCGCACCTTGCTCGGCAGCCGCCCGGACGAGATCGCGATCCACGCCGAAGAATTCGACGAACGCGTCCAGTGCGTCGGTCAGCGGCCCGATTCCCGGCATCGGCTCCGCTTCATCGGGTTTAACCGCATCGATTTCGACAGCCATCAGCCAGAGTAAATAGAAAAGCCGAAGGTCGCCGGCCAGCAGGTCGGCCCGCAGCGGCGCCAAGGCTGCCATCCAACTCGCGTCATCCTCGTCCCGATCCTCGAATTCCAGCTCATCGCGCGCAATGCTTAAAATGACGTTGTCGCCAGCGATTCTGAGCGTGGCGTCGTCGGTGGCTGCGAGGAAGGCGCCTATGCGATCCCGGTTGACCATCTTCGCCGGCAGCTTGATCATCAAGCGGCGGGAGCCCCAGTCCGCCAGATAGAGATGAAGATCGAACCATCGCTCCATCAGCTCGTCCGGATCGCCCTTGAAATCCCCCCACTCGTAGAAATTTGTGAGGTTGGCGGCGGTGATCCGCGCCCGTGACGACAGATCGCGCAGCGCCCGACGATCTGCATTGCTGAGCGGCCGGTCGATCGCCTGAAACTCGTAATATTGATACTCGCTCATCGCTAGACAGGATGCAGGAGCTCGTCAGCTTCAAGGATCAGCAATGCCTTGGCGAGCGTTACATTCGTATAGAGCCGCCACCATTTGCCCGTATGTCGCATCCAGTAGATATCGAACCGGTCCGGTCCGATGCGATCGAGTTTTGCAAAGGGTGCGTCGAACTCTTCACCGCGATTGTGCGACATGCCTGACCTGTAGCGCTGGATGAACCTGTAGCCACTCGCCCTCCAGGCACCGTGTAGATCGACCGTGTAATTCCACTCGTTGGGCCGGATTTCTGAGAGGAACCTCGGCTTCAAGACGTTCTGGATGAATGTCTCACAGGCAGTGACGATCGCCTGCTTTTCCCGCGCTTCGACCGCCACGGGCCTTGTGCTCAGATCGATCCCTTGCTTGCTCCATGGCATGCGCTTGATCCACTCTCGTCTTGTTGATTTATATTCCCATCTTGTCCAGTGACGGAAGGCCAGCAAGCATGAAACCGGAACAGCGGGCAAGGAAGTGGATCGAGAAGAAGGCCAAGAAAGGCGTGCGAAGCCACCCCGTGGGCACAATCGCCTTCTATGGCCCCGATGACAGCCGCGCCACCAAGGTGGCCGTCGCCATCCTCCCGGACAAGCAGTCCGACGCGAGCGAACTGCGTCGCTGGTTCACCGACACGGGCGATCTGCGCAAGGACGACACGATCTTTGTCGAAATAGCTGCGTTCCTGCGGGAGCAGGAAGTCCATTCCGTCGTCATGGTCGACAGAATCCTCGGTTGCCCGCATGAGGAAGGGGTCGACTACCCGGAAGGCGGCGTCTGCCCGCAATGCCCCTATTGGGCGAGGCGGGATCGCTGGTCGGGCAAGTTGGAAGCGTATTGATGCCCGATCAAAGCTTTAGTCCGGCAAAAAACGTCTCAGCCTTGAACCTTTGACAAATGCGTCGCGATTGCCGGCCTGCCGCCTTCGTCTGCGCATTAAGTTGTATTTTCACCGGCTTCGATTGAACGCTAGGCTGAGCCGCCGATTGCCGCATGGGATCGGTGTTGGCGTTCCCAGGCGCGACGAGGCCCGCTTGAGCATTTTCGACAGATTTTCCCTGGCAGGGCGCGTGGCGCTGATCACCGGAGGTGGGCGCGGGCTTGGCTTCGAGATCGCGCGCGCCTTTGCCGAAGCCGGAGCCCATGTCGTCTTGACCGGACGCAGCGTCGCAACGCTTGACGCCGCCGTCGCCGCCATCGTCAAAGGCGGGGGCAGCGCGCAGGCAGCGGTCTTCGACGTAGCGGACATTCAGGCAGGTCGCAGCGCGACCGCCGATATTGCCAAGGCCTGTGGCCGCCTCGATATCCTCGTCAACAATGTCGGCGCCCGCGACAGGAGGCCGCTGGCCGCTTTCAACGACGACGCCATCCTCGATCTGATCAGGACGGATCTGTTGTCGGCGATCTCGCTATCGCGCGATGCGGCAGAGATCATGAAAGCCCAGGGACATGGCCGCCTGATCGCGGTGACCTCGATCGTCGGCGAGATGGCGCGGCCCGGCGATGCCATCTATCCCGTCGCCAAGCAGGGACTGACCGGGCTGATGCGCAGCATGGCTGTCGAGTACGGCGCATATGGAGTGACGAGCAATGCCATCGCGCCAGGAATGTTCGCTACCGAGACCAATGCCGCACTGGCGGAAAATCCTGACATGGTCGCCTTCGCCCGCCAGCGGGTTCCGCTGCAGCGCTGGGGACGGCCGCAGGAAATCGCCGGCGCTGCGCTCTACCTCGCCAGCGATGCAGCCTCCTTCGTCAACGGACATGTCTTGACTGTCGATGGCGGCATGTCCGTGCAGATGTGACGGTTGCCCGGCAGGTCTTCAGACCGCCCCACCCGACTGGTGCGCAGCGATCGCGCTCAGGAACGCCTTGCCGAACTCCTTGAGCTTGGCCGCACCGACGCCGTTTACCTCGGCGAAATCGTCGAGGTCTTGCGGGCGGCGCTCGGCCATGTCGATCAGCGTGCGGTCGGAGAACACCACATAGGCCGGCACCTGGCGCTCCTTGGCCAGACGCAGCCGCAGCGTCTTGAGCGCGGCGAGCAGCGACGCATCGACATTTTCGCCCTGGGGTACCTGGCCGGCACGAGCCGCGCGGCGCGCGGCACGCGTGCGCGTCTCGACACGATATTGGAACGCAACCTCGCCACGGCCGAGTGCGTGGCCCTTGTCAGCGATGGCCAAGCCGCCATGACCGCCCGGATCCGGCATCAGAAAACCATTCGCGACCAATTGGCGGATCAGCGACAGCCAAAAGTCCTTCTTGTGCGCGGCGCCGCTGCCGAAACCGGCAAGCCTGTGATGGCCCCTGGCCGTCACCTTTTCGGTCTCGTGGCCGAGCAGGATGTCGATGACATGGCCAGCGCCAAAACGCTCGCCGCTCTGCGCGACCGCCGCCAGGATAATGCCGGCCTCGGCGGTGCCGTCGGCGCGCGGCGCCTGCTCCAGGCAATTGTCGCAATTGCCGCAAGGCGCCGCCTCTTCGCCGAAATAGCCGAGCAGCACCTGCCGCCGGCACTCGGCCGTCTCGCAATAGCCGATCAGCGTGTCGAGCCGGCCATGCGATCGGCGCTTGTGCTCGACAGCGGCGTCCTCGTCGTCGATGAACATACGGCGCATGCGGATGTCGCCGAGACCGTAAAGCATATGCGCCTCAGCTGCCCGGCCGTCGCGGCCGGCGCGGCCGATTTCCTGGTAATAGGCTTCGAGGCTGCCCGGCAAATCGGTGTGGAAGACATAGGCGACATCAGGCTTGTCGATGCCCATGCCGAAGGCGATGGTCGCCACCATGACGACGCCCGACAACGTCATGAAACTGTTCTGGTTGGCGTCACGCGCCTCCTTGCTCATGCCGGCGTGATAGGCGAGCGCGGTGACGCCGTTCTTCTCGAGAAAGGCCGCCATCTCTTCGGTCTTCTTGCGCGACAGGCAGTAGACAATGCCGCTGCGCCCCTGATGGCGCTCGATGAAGTTGAGCAACTGTCGCTTGCTGTCCTGCTTGGGCTCGATGGCAAGCTTGATGTTGGGCCGGTCGAAGCCAAGGACCTGCGTTTCCACACGTCCACCGAACAGCCGGGTCTCGATGTCCGCCCGGGTGGTCTCGTCAGCCGTCGCCGTCACCGCAATGATCGGTACGTCGGGAAAGATGCCGCGCAGCTGCGACAGATCTTCATATTCGCGCCGGAACGCCGGCCCCCATTGCGAGATGCAATGCGCCTCGTCGATGGCGATCAGGCTGACATCGAGCCTGGCCAGCGCATCCAGCATGCGCTCGGTCATCAGCCGCTCCGGTGCCAGATGAAGCAGGCGTGTCTCACCCGACGCAACACGACGCCATGCCGCGACATTGGCATCACGGTCGATCGAGGAATTGATCGTATCGGCGGCAACGCCGGCAAGGCGCAGCGCGGCGACCTGGTCCTGCATCAGCGCCACCAGCGGCGACACGACGATGGTCAGCCCGCCCTTGACCAGCGCCGGAACCTGATAGCAGAGCGACTTGCCCGCACCCGTCGGCATGACCGCCAGCACATGACGGCCGGCAAGCAGCGCCTCCATCACCGAGGCCTGGCCCGGGCGAAAATCGTCAAAGCCGAACACGTCCTTCAGGACACGCCGTTTGGGATCGTGCGTCGTCGATATCTGCATCACGGATGTTTCGATCGGCCGCCCGAAGCAGCGGCATGGGCAACGATTAGCGCAGCCCCCGTCCGACCACAACAAGCAGCAGCAACATCCCACCGATGATCGACCTGGCTGGCGCTGTTAAACCTATCTTCACCATGTTGCGGCACCGTCCAAACCCTGCGGCAATGTTTCGAGTACCGCTGCGCCATGAGCGCACAGGCAACAAACCCGCGCCTTCCAGGAGGCGCGGGTTTTCCGTTTCTGGAACGGGCTGAAAAAGGGCTCAGGCCAGGAAATCGGCGCGGTGCGGGGTAAAACTGTCGACCAGGCGCCCAGCCTCCAACGCCTTGACGCCGTGCACCAGATTGGACGGCACGATGAAGCTGCCGCCGGTCTCGATGGTTTCGGTGCGGCCGTCTATCGTCACCTCGAAGCGCCCTGCGGCGACATAGCTGGCCTGGACATGCGGGTGCGAATGCAGGGCGCCGACACCACCTTTGTCGAAGCCGAACTCGACCATCATCAGCTCGTCCGTATACAGGAGAACGCGCCGCCTGTTGCCGTCCGGCGTCGGCGTCCAGGCGCTCTCGCCGGGTTGCGCGAAAATCTTCTGCTCGGTCATGACCGTCTCCTCATCGCGCCAGCCAGCCGCCGTCGACCGGAACCACCGCGCCGTGCATATAGTCGGACGCCGGCGCCAGCAGGAACACGGCGGCGTCGCCAATATCCTCCGGCCCGCCCCAACGTCCCGCCGGGATGCGCGCCAGTATGGCCGCACTGCGGTCGGGGTCGGCGCGCAGCGCTTCGGTGTTGTTGGTCTCGATATAGCCGGGGGCGATGGCATTGACGTTGATGCCCTTTGCTGCCCATTCGCAGGCGAGCAGCCGGGTGACGCCGAGCGCGCCATGCTTCGACGCGGTGTAGGAGGCGACACGAATGCCGCCCTGGAAACTCAGCACCGAGGCTATGTTGACGATCTTGCCGCGCCGGCCCGGATCGGCCAGCACGCGTCTGGCAAAACCCTGGCTCAGAAAGAACAGCGTCTTCAGATTGACGTCGATGACGTCGTCCCAGTCAGTTTCCGTGAAATCGACCGCGTCGGCGCGCCGGATGATGCCGGCATTGTTGACCAGCCCGTCGATCGGTCCGGTCTTTTCCCAGACCTGGTCGAGCATCGCCTTGGCGGCGGCATGATCGGCGAGATCGCACTGCACGGCCTCGAACCCCCCGCCGACTTCCGCGACCTTCTTTTCGGTGTCGTCCATGGCCGAGCGGCCGACACCGACCACAATGCCGCCGGCGCGCGCGATCGAGACGGCGATGCCCTGGCCGATGCCGGTGTTGGCGCCGGTGACCAGGATGCGTTTGCCGGCCAGGCTGAAAGCGGACGGGCCGCTCAACGCAGTTCGCCCAGCGGCACCGGGTCGACATCGGTGTAGTCGACATTGTCGCCGGCCATCGCCCAGATGAAGGCATAGTTGGAGGTGCCGGCGCCCGAATGGATCGACCAGCCCGGCGACAGCACCGCCTCCTCATTGGCCATCACCACATGGCGGGTTTCGTCCGGCTCGCCCATGAAGTGGAAGACGCGCGCCGTCTCCGGCAGGTCGAAATAGAGATAGGCCTCCATGCGGCGGTCATGCACATGGCAAGGGATGGTGTTCCACACCGAGCCCGGCGCCAGCTGGGTCATGCCAACCACCAACTGGCAGGTCTTGACGCCGTCGGCATGGATGAACTGAAAGATCGAACGCTCGTTGCAGGTCACCTTGCTGCCGAGGTCGAGACGCTTGGCATCGCCGATGCGGATCAGCCGGTTCGGATAGGTGTGATGCGCAGGCGCGCTGAGCAGGTAGAATTTGGCCGGCGCGCCCGCATCGGCCGATGCGAACGCCACCTCTGTGCTTCCCATGCCGAGATAGAGCATGTCGCGCGCCTGCAATGGGTGGGTCTCGCCATTTGCCGTCACCGAGCCGTCGTCGCCAATGTTGACGATGATCAGCTCGCGGCGGTCGAGAAAATTCTTCGTCCCCGTCGGCTTGATCGCTTCCAGCGGCAGCGCTTCCGCCACCGGCACCGCGCCGCCGACGATCATGCGGTCGTAATGGGTATAGGTCAGGCTGACACGCCCTGGCTGGAACAGGTCGTCAATATGGAAATTGTGCCGCAGTTCGTCGGTGCCCATGGACGCCGCGGCGACCGGGTCGATGGCGAAACGCGAGGTAAAATCAGTATGCGGGTGACTTTGAGACATTACTGCTCCAGCTGAAATGGTTATTCGGTTTTCGTCGCCCTGACCGAGTCGGCATAAAACACCTGCCGGGCGTGCAGGCGCTCGCGGTAGCGCTGCTGGCTGGCGGTGAGATGGGCGCGCATCGCCTCGCGCGCGGCTTCGGCGTCGCCTGACGTGATCGCATTGAGGATCACCAGATGCTCGCGCTGCAGCCCGCGCTGATAGCTGTCGGACTGCACCAGTTCGGTCGACCATGGCGAAGTCACGTCGCAGGGAATGGCGCGGCGTCCCAGCACATCGAGCATCTCGACATAGAACGGGTTGTTGGTGGCGCTGGCGATCGCCCGGTGGAAGGCGAGATCCGCCGGACCGGTCGGCTCGCTGTTGAGCAGCAGCCGTTCGAACTCGAAGAACGCTTCCTGGATCGCCGCCTCTTGCGCGGCATTGCGGCGAATGGCGGCGAGCCCTGCCGATTCGATCTCGACCGCCAGGCGCACTTCGAGCACGTTCAGCGCGATCGAATCCTTGCTGCCCATGTCGGCGGCGAGCGCACCGAACATGGTCGAGATGTGTTCGGTGACGAACACGCCGGCGCCCTGGCGCGCCTCGACCAGGCCGTCGGCGGCGAGCTTGGCCAGCGCTTCGCGGATGACGGTGCGGCTGACGCCGAAGGTCTCGGTCAACTGGCCCTCGGTCGGCAACTTGTGGCCGGGCAGAATGTCGCCCGCCTGCAGCTGCTTGCGGATCGCCGCGACGACGGTCTCCGACAGCTTGGGCTTGCGTTCCACCCTGAGATCAACAGCGCTATCCGATGCCATGTCGCACCCCTGTTTGAAGACGCCCTATTTTGAACACGCCCTATTTGAAGACACTTGGCAGCCAGAGCGAGATCGACGGAATATACGTCACCAGTCCCAGAACCACGATGCCCGCGCCATAGAACGGCCAGATCGAGCGCATCGCTTCCCACACCGTGATCTTGCCCACCGCGCAGGCGACGAACTGCACCGTGCCGACCGGCGGCGTGTTCAGCCCAATGCCGAGATTGAGGATGGTGATGACGCCGAAATGCACGGGGTCGACGCCGTAATGAGTGACCAACGGCAGGAAGATCGGCGTGCAGATGATGATCATCGGCCCCATGTCCATGAAGGTGCCGAGCAACAGCATCAGGACGTTGAGCAACAAGAGCACCACCAGCGGGTCGGTGGAGATGGCGTTCATACCCGCGATCAAGAGCACCGGCACTTTGAGATAAGCCATCAGCCAGCTGAACGAGGCCGCCGTGCCGATGATCAACAGCACCATCGAGGTCGTGCGCACCGCGCCCTTGGTGGCATGGACGAAGTCGCTCCAAGCCATCGACCGATAGACGAAGACGGTGACCAGCAACGCGTAGATGATGGCGATGCAGGAGCTTTCCGTTGCGGTGAAAATGCCCGAGCGGACGCCGCCGAAGATGATGCCGATGAGCAGCAGCCCGGGAACCGCGATGACAGCCAACTGACCGACGCGCGAGAAGCCGGGGAAGGCCTCGACCGGATAGCCACGGCTGCGGGCGACAAAATAGGCGGTGACCATCAGCGAGGCCGCAAACAGCAGACCGGGCAGAATGCCGGCGGTGAACAGGTCGGCGATCGAAATCTTGCCGCCGCCGGCGATCGAATAGATGATCATGTTCTGCGACGGCGGCAACAGCAGCGCGATCAGCGCCGCCATCGACGTCACGTTGACGGCGTAGTCGGCGCCGTAGCCGCGCGCTTTCATCTGCGGGATCATCAGCCCGCCGACGGCGGCGGCTTCCGCCACGGCCGAGCCGGAAATGCCGCCGAACAATGTCGCGGCGATGATGTTGACCTGACCGAGCCCGCCCCTGACATGGCCGACCAGAGAGCCGGCAAAGGAAACGATGCGCTGCGCGATGCCGCCGCGCACCATCAGGTCGCCGGCAAAGATGAAGAACGGGATCGCCATCAACGAGAACGCCGACATGCCCGATTTCAATTGCTGGAACACCACCAGGGGCGGCAGGCCGAGATAAAGCACCGTGGCAAAGGACGCCGCACCCAGGCAAAAGGCGATCGGCGTACCGGCAAACATCAACAGCGTGAAGACGCCGAACAGGATCCAGAGCTCCATCTAGGCCTCCTGCACGGCCGGCATTTCCGGCACCTCTTCGAGATTGATATCCTTGTCGATGTCGACGCCCGACCAGCGCAGCACGATGCGTTCGGCCGAGAACAGGCAGATCAGGACGCCGCCGGCAACCAGCGGCAGATAGTCGAAGCCGCCGGGCAGTTCGAGCGCCGGAATAACGGTGTGCCAGGTCAGCCCGACCAACTTGCAGCCGTACCAGACCATGCCGAAGCCGAAGCCGAGCGCGATCAGGTCGGACAGCGTGCGCAGCGCCCATTTGCTGCCTTTTGGCAGGATGTAGAGCAGCACGTCGAAACCCATATGGTAGTTCTCGCGCACGCCGACAGCCGCCCCCAGGAAGATGAACCAGTTCATCAGCATAATGGCGGTGACTTCGGTCCAGCTCGGCGATGAGTTGAGGACAAAGCGGAAGAACACCTGGTAGGCGACGAGCGCGGTCATGGCCACCATCCCGACGCAGGCGAGATAGAGCGCGCCGTCGCAAATCTTCGAGAGCACCGTGCTGAAGCGCGGCGGCGCTCCGCTCCTTGCCGTTCCCGCTGTCATCCCATCCTCCCGGTGTTCTGTCCTGAAAACTATTAGCGGGGCGGCGATGAGCCGCCCCGCCAAGGAATTACTTCGTCGCCTGGATGCGTGCGGCGAGGTCTTTCAGCGCGGGCGTCGACAGATATTTGTCGTAGACCGGCTTCATCGCGTCGATCAGCGGCTGCTTGTCGATTTCGCTGACCTTGACGCCGGCTTTCTCGACGATGTCGCGCGACTTCTTCTCCTGCGCGTCCCACAGCTCGCGCATCTTGACGACGCTGTCCTTGGCCGCCTGCTTGACGATCGCCTGGTCTTCCGGCGACAGCTTGTCCCAGCTCGGCTTCGCCATCACCAGCACTTCCGGCACGATCTGGTGCTGGTCGACGGTGTAGTGCTTGGCGACCTCATAGTGCTTGGCGGATTCGAAGCTCGGCCAGTTGTTTTCGGCGCCGTCGATGACGCCGGTCTCGAGTGCCGAATAGACTTCGCCATAGGCCATCGGCGTGGCGTTGGCGCCGAGCGCATTGACCATGTCGACAAATACGTCGGACTGGATGACGCGGAACTTCATGCCCTTGAGATCGGCGATCGAGGTGATGTCCTTCTTGGTGTTGTAGAAGGAGCGGGCGCCGGAATCGTAAAAGGCAAGGCCGACCAGATCATGCGTCTCGAAGGCCTTCAGGATCTCGTCGCCGATCGGCCCGTCCATGACGTGGCGCATCTGGTCGACCGAGCGGAACATGTAAGGCAGCGACGGCACCGCTGTTTCCGGCACGATGCCGTTGAACGGGCCCATCGAGACGCGGTTCAGATCGATGACGCCGGTCTGCGTCTGTTCGATCGTGTCCTTCTCCTCACCGAGCTGCGCGGAGTGATAGACCTCGACCGAATAGCGGCCGGCGGTACGTTCCTTGATCAGCTCCCCCATATATTTGACCGCCTCGACCGTCGGATACCCGTCGGGATGGGTGTCGGCCGAGCGCAGCACGGTCTGGGCATTGGCAACGCCGATCATCAGCGCGCCGAAGGCGAATGTGGCTGCCGTCAGTTTTGAAAAATGCAACATGACTGTCTTCCTCCCTTTGTAAAAATCAAGGCGCCCGGCTCAAAGCCGGTACGCCTTCTTGGCAAGCGTGTAGGCAAGCTCCCGCGCCAGCTCATGCGCTTCGTCCTCGCGCAGCCGGTGCTCGGCGACGAGGCGGGCGAGAAAGGCGCAGTCGACCCGCCGTGCCACATCATGACGGGCGGGTATCGATGGAAAGGCGCGGGTGTCGTCGTTGAAGCCGACCGTGTTGTAGAAGCCGGCGGTCTCGGTGGTCATCTCGCGGAAACGGCGCATGCCTTCCGGACTGTCGTGAAACCACCAGGCCGGCCCGAGCTTCAGCGCCGGATAGACGCCGGCCAGCGGCGCCAGTTCGCGCGCGTAGCTGGTCTCGTCGAGCGTGAACAGGATGACGGTCAGGTCGCGCTCCAGCCCAACGCAATCGAGTAAAGGTTTGAGCGCCGACGCATAATCGGTGCGGGTCGGGATATCGAAGCCCTTGTCGCGGCCGAATTTCTGGAAAACGCCGGCCGAATGATTGCGCCACGAACCGGGATGGATCTGCATCACCAGACCGTCATCGCGGCTCATCTTGGCCATTTCGGTCAGCATCTGGGCGCGAAACAGTTTGCGCTCGCGCTCATCGTCGGAGCCGCGGCGGATGCGGTTGAACAGCTCTTCCGCCGCCGCATCGGAAAGATCGGCGGTCTCCGCCGTCGGATGGCCGTGATCGGACGAGGTCGCGCCGAAGCTTTTGAAGAAGGCGCGGCGCTGGCGGTGCGCGTCGAGATAGCCGGCCCATGTGCCGGTGTCGCAGCCGCTGATCTCGCCCAATCGGTCGAGATTGGCCGCAAATCCCTCGAAGTCGGGATCGACCACGGCATCCGGCCGGTAGGCGGTGACGACGCGGCCCTGCCAGCCGCTTTCGCGGATCGTCTTGTGCCACTGGAGATCGTCGAGCGCGCCCTCAGTCGTCGCGATGACCTCGATGTTGAAGCGTTCGAACAGCGCCCGCGGGCGATAGTCGTCCTGTTTAAGCAGGCCGGCGATCGTGTCGTAATGGCGGTCGGCTGTGGTGGCGTTGAGCGGCTCGTCGATGCCGAACAGATGCTCGAGCACATGGTCGAGCCACAGCCGCGTCGGCGTACCGCGGAAGAGGTAACAATGCTCGGCGAAGCGCCGCCAGATCGCCCTGGGGTCGGTCTCGACCGGCGAGCCGTCCAGGGTCGACACGCCGAGATCCTCCAGCCGCACACCCTGGCTGAACAGCATGCGGAAAATATAGTGGTCGGGCACGACCAGCAATTGCGCCGGATCGGGGAACGGCTCGTTGAGCGCATACCAGCGCGGATCGGTGTGACCGTGCGGGCTGACGATCGGCAGATCCTTGACCCCGGCATAGAGATCGCGCGCGATCGAAAGCGCGCGCCCTTCGGCGGCAAAAAGCAGATCCGGATCGGTCAATCCCGCCACGTCGTTCCTCCCAAGGGCGCTATCGGTAGGATTGGAAAGAAGTAATGTCAACATACAAAAATTGGATTGTTGTATGATGACTTTTAGCCGACACCGGGTCATTGTGCGATGGGAGAGCGGATGGTACGCCGCTAGCCTCCGGACCGAAGCCGAGCCCAACAAGCCAAGCCCGACAAAGCCAAATCATGACAAGCAGACGCCTTTCGAACCACACGGTGCAATCCTTGCCGGCCTCGGTTGCAGTCCCGGCCTATGACCGCGTCGCGATAGCTCCAGGCATCGTCCATCTCGGCGTCGGCGCCTTCCACCGCGCTCATCAGGCAGCCTATGTCGATGACTGTCTGGCGGCCGGCGAGACCGGCTGGGGCATCATCGGCGTCTCGCTGCGCAGTGCTGACACGCGCGATGCACTGGCGCCGCAGGACGGGCTTTACACGCTGGCGGTGCGCGGCAGCGATGGCGAAGCACTTCACATCATTGGCTCTATCCAGTCGATGCTGGTGGCGCCGGAAGACCCCGGCGCGGTGCTGGCCGCGCTGACCGATCCGCGCACCCGCATCGTCACCTTGACCATCACAGAAAAAGCGTATCTCCGGGCCGCCGACGGCAGCCTCGACGAAAACCATCCCGATATCGTCCACGATCTCGCCAATCCCGGCTCGCCAAAGACCGCGCATGGATACCTGGCCGAGTCGCTGGCCCGACGCCGCGACGCCGGCACGCCGCCCTTCACCGTGCTCTGCTGCGACAACCTGCCAGCCAACGGCGCCACCCTGCACCGGCTGCTGGTTGGATTCGCAAAATTGCGCGACGCCCGCCCTGCCGCTTCAGTTGGCGCGCAACTCGCCGGCCATATCGCCGACGACGTGGCGTTCCCCTCGAGCATGGTCGACCGCATCGTGCCGGCAACCACCGACACCGACCGGGCGCGCATCGCGGTCGAGCTCGGCGTCGAGGACGCCTGGCCGGTGATGACCGAGCCGTTCCGGCAATGGGTGATCGAGGACCATTTTCCGGCCGGCCGCCCAGCCTGGGAAAAATTCGATGTCACCATGGTCGAGGATGTCAGGCCGTTCGAGGACATGAAGCTCAGGCTGCTCAACGGCGCCCATTCGGGCATCGCCTATCTCGGCCTGCTCAGCGGCCACGCCACCGTCGACCGCGCCTTCGCCGACCCGGCGATCCGTGAATTCGTCGACCGCCTCTGGGCCGAGGCGATCCCGACCTTGCCGGCAGACGCAGGGCTCGACACATCAGCCTATACGGCAGAACTCGCCGAACGCTTTTCCAACACGGCGCTCGCCCACCGCACCGCGCAAATCGCCAATGACGGCAGCCAGAAACTGCCGCAACGCATTGTCGCTTCCGCCATCGAGCGCATCCAGGCCGGCCTGGTCCCGGAGCATCTGACGCTGGTGATCGCCGCCTGGATCGCCGCCTGCGAGGCACGCGGCAAGGACCTGCCGGAAGCGCACTTCACCGACCCGCTCGACGCGGCGCTGACCGCGCTCGGCGAGCAGCCGATGCTGGAACGTGTAGCGGCGGTGTTCGACCTCGCCGGCTTCGCCAGCGGCAGGCCCGAGCGCCAGACATTGATCGAGCTGGTCGCCGCCCATCGCGCCCACATCCGGCAAGGCGGGATAGCGCTTGCGCTCGCAGCACTCGGCATACCGGGACCGACGAGACAGCTCTAACGGCCGGCGAACGCCACTCCGTCCGACTGATGAAAGTGCTTCCACCATATCTGTGGGCACAAAAAAGGCCGGGTTGAACCCGGCCTGTTTCGTCTTTGTTTCGCTCAGACTCAAGCTGCCAGCAGCGCACTTTCGAGCGTGGTGAGCTGGGCGAGGAACTGCTCAGCCTTGCTGCGGGACTGATCGTCCTTGGCGTCGGCGGCATCTTCCTTGGCGTCCTGGATGCGGCGGGCGAGGTCGGCGCGGTCGATGTCACCGACGGCAACCGCCGATTCGGCCAGCAGCGTGCAGCCGGCTGGAACGATATCGGCAAAGCCGCCGAACACCACATAGCGCTCTTCCTTGCCGCCAGCGGTCTTCACCGTGACGACGCCCGGCTTGATCGTGGTCATGACCGGCGCGTGATGCGCCATCACGGTCATCTCGCCCTCGGCGCCTGGAATGACGACGGATTCGACCTGCTCGGAAACCAGGAGGCGTTCCGGCGAGACCAGTTCGAATTGGAAAGCTTCAGCCATGATCAATCTAGCGAGTAGGGGATAGTGAGTAGCGAGTAGTGAAGAAGCCCGCTCTCATGTTTCCCCTATTCGCTACTCCCTATTCGCTATTCGCTTCTTTACGCTGCTTCTGCCGCGAGACGCTGTGCCTTCTCGACCGCTTCGTCGATGCCGCCGACCATGTAGAAGGCGGCTTCCGGCAGGTGATCGTAGTCGCCGTTGCAGAGGCCCTTGAAGCCCTTGATGGTATCGGCGAGGTCGACCAGCTTGCCCGGCGAACCCGTGAACACTTCGGCGACGAAGAACGGCTGCGACAGGAAGCGCTCGATCTTGCGGGCGCGGGCCACGGTCTGCTTGTCCTCTTCCGACAGCTCGTCCATGCCCAGGATGGCGATAATGTCCTGCAGCGACTTGTAGCGCTGGAGGATCGACTGCACCTGGCGGGCGACGCCATAGTGCTCTTCGCCGACGACCAGCGGGTCGAGCATGCGCGAGGTCGAATCGAGCGGATCGACCGCCGGGTAGATGCCCTTTTCCGAGATCGCGCGGTTAAGCACGGTCGTCGCGTCGAGGTGAGCGAACGAGGTCGCCGGCGCCGGGTCGGTCAAATCGTCGGCGGGCACGTAGATCGCCTGCACCGAGGTGATCGAGCCCTTGGTCGTCGTCGTGATGCGTTCCTGCAGAGCGCCCATGTCGGTGGCGAGCGTCGGCTGATAGCCCACGGCCGAAGGAATACGGCCGAGCAGCGCCGACACTTCCGAACCCGCCTGCGTGAAGCGGAAGATGTTGTCGACGAAGAACAGCACGTCCTGGCCCTGGTCGCGGAAATATTCAGCGACGGTCAGACCGGTCAGGCCAACGCGGGCACGCGCGCCCGGCGGTTCGTTCATCTGGCCATAGACCAGCGCTGCCTTGGAGCCTTCGCCGCCGCCCTTCTTGTTGACGCCGGACTCGATGAACTCGTGATAGAGATCGTTGCCTTCGCGGGTGCGCTCGCCAACGCCGGCGAACACCGAGAAGCCGCCGTGGGCCTTGGCGACGTTGTTGATCAGCTCCTGGATCAGCACGGTCTTGCCGACGCCGGCGCCGCCGAACAGGCCGATCTTGCCGCCGCGGGCATAGGGCGCCAGAAGGTCGAGAACCTTGATGCCGGTGATCAGGATCTGCGCTTCCGTCGACTGCTCGACATAGGACGGAGCCGGCTGGTGGATGGCGCGCATTTCGATGCCGTCGACCGGACCTTCCTCGTCGACCGGCTCGCCGATGACGTTGATGATGCGACCGAGCATGCCCGGGCCGACCGGCACGGTGATCGGCGCGCCGGTGTCATAGACGTCCTGGCCGCGAACCAGACCTTCGGTGGAGTCCATGGCGATGCAGCGCACGGTGTTTTCACCGAGGTGCTGGGCAACTTCGAGCACCAGGCGGTTGCCGACATTGGTGGTCTCGATGGCGTTCAAAATGGCCGGCAGATGATCGCCGAACTGCACGTCGACGACGGCGCCGATGACCTGGCGGACCTTGCCTACGGCTCCAGTCTTCTTGACGACGGCGGCCGTCGTCTTGGCCGCCGAGGCCTTGGCCGGGGCCGCTACCTTGGCCGGCGCGGCCGCCTTGGCCGGAGCGGCCTTCGCCGCTGCTGCTGGAGCCTTTGCCGCCGCCTTGGGAGCTGCCGCCTTCGGGGTCGCTGCTTTCGCCATCGTCTTTACCCTTTTCGTCCTTTGTTTCTCACGCTCCACCAGAAGGTCGATGACCTCCTGGCGGCCGCGCCTAGAGCGCCTCGGCGCCCGAAATGATTTCGATCAGTTCCTTGGTGATCTGCGCCTGCCGCTGGCGGTTGTAGGTGATCGACAGCTTGTTGATCATGTCGCCGGCATTGCGCGTCGCATTGTCCATGGCGCTCATCTTGGCGCCCATTTCGCCGGCTGCGTTTTCGAGCAGCGCGCGGAAGACCTGGACCGAGATGTTGCGTGGAATGAGGTCGGTCAGGATTTCGCCCGGCTCCGGCTCGTATTCGTAGACGGCGTTGCCGCCGGCGGTCGCCTCGGCCGGGGCGGAAGCGATGCCGGCCGGAATGATCTGCTGTGCCGTCGGGATCTGGCTGATCACCGACTTGAACTGCGAATAGAACAGCGTGCAGATGTCGAAGCCGCCCTCGTTGAAGAGGTGGATGACCTTGCGGGCAATGGCATCGGCATTGACGAAACCGAGCGTCTTGACCTCGCGCAGATCGACGCGTTCGAGGATCATCGAGGCATAGTCGCGGCGCAGGATATCGAAACCCTTCTTGCCGACGCAGATGATCTTGACCTGCTTGCCGTCGGCCAAAAGCCGGCGGATATGGTCGCGGGCGAGACGCGCGATCTGCGAATTGAAGCCGCCGCACAGGCCGCGCTCGGCGGTGCAGACGACGAGCAGATGCACATCGTCCTTGCCTGTGCCGGTCATCAGCGCCGGGGCATCGCCACCGCCGCCGATCGCCTGGGTGATGTTGGCGAGCACGGAACCCATGCGCTCCGAATAGGGGCGCGCGGCTTCCGCGGCTTCCTGCGCGCGGCGCAGCTTCGCCGCGGCGACCATCTGCATCGCCTTGGTGATCTTCTGCGTCGCCTTGACCGAGGCGATACGGTTACGAAGGTCTTTTAACGAAGGCATGCTTCAAACCTGATCCCGTCCGTCCGGCTTTCTCAAGCGAAGGTCTTGGCGAAGGCGTCGATCTCGGCCTTCAGCTTGGCCCGCAGATCGTCCGACAGCGCCTTTTCCTTGCGGATGCCGTCGAGAACGTCCTTGCCGGCCGAGCGCATGTGGCTGAGCAGGCCATGCTCGAACTTGCCGACCTGGTTGATCGCCAGCTTGTCGAGGTAGCCGTTGACGCCGGCGAAGATCACCGCGACCTGTTCCTCGACCTTGAGCGGCGAGAACTGCGGCTGCTTGAGAAGCTCGGTTAGGCGCGAGCCGCGGTTGAGCAGGCGCTGCGTGGCAGCGTCGAGATCGGAGCCGAACTGCGCGAAGGCCGCCATTTCGCGGTACTGCGCGAGCTCGCCCTTGATCGAGCCGGCGACCTGCTTCATCGCCTTGATCTGCGCCGACGAACCGACGCGCGACACCGACAGGCCGACGTTGACGGCCGGGCGGACGCCCTGGAAGAACAGGTTGGTTTCGAGGAATATCTGGCCGTCGGTGATCGAAATCACGTTGGTCGGGATATAGGCCGACACGTCGTTGGCCTGCGTCTCGATGATCGGCAGCGCGGTCAGCGAACCGCCCCCATTGTCGTCATTGAGCTTGGCGGCGCGCTCGAGCAGGCGCGAGTGCAGGTAGAACACGTCGCCCGGATAGGCTTCGCGGCCCGGCGGGCGGCGCAGCAACAGCGACATCTGGCGGTAGGCGACAGCCTGCTTCGACAGATCGTCATAGCTGATCAGCGCGTGCATGCCATTGTCGCGGAAATATTCGCCCATCGTGCAGGCGGTGAACGGCGCCAGGAACTGCATCGGCGCCGGATCGGAAGCGGTGGCGGCGACGATGATCGAATAGTCGAGCGCGCCGCGCTCTTCGAGCACTTTCACGAACTGCGCGACGGTCGAGCGCTTCTGGCCGATGGCGACGTAGACGCAGTAGAGCTTTTCCTTCTCCGGGCCGCTGTCGTGGACCGCCTTCTGGTTCAGCATCGTGTCGAGAATGATAGCGGTCTTGCCGGTCTGACGGTCACCAATGACCAGCTCGCGCTGGCCGCGGCCGACCGGGATCAGCGCATCGATGGCCTTGAGGCCGGTCGACATCGGCTCATTGACCGACTTGCGCGGGATGATGCCGGGCGCCTTGACGTCGACGCGCTTGCGTTCGGTCGCCTTGATCGGGCCCTTGCCGTCGATCGGGTTGCCGAGGGCGTCGACGACGCGGCCGAGCAGGCCCATGCCGACAGGCGCATCGACGATGGCGCCGGTCCGCTTGACGGTGTCGCCTTCCTTGATGTCGCGGTCGGCGCCGAAGATGACGACGCCGACATTGTCGGCTTCGAGGTTGAGCGCCATGCCGCGGATGCCGCCGGGGAATTCGACCATCTCGCCGGCCTGGACATTGTCGAGGCCGTAGACGCGGGCGATACCGTCACCGACGGACAGCACCTGTCCAACTTCGGAGACCTCGGCCTCCTTGCCGAAATTCTTGATCTGGTCTTTCAGAATTGCGGAAATTTCCGCGGCGCGGATGTCCATCAGCCGACCTCTTTCAGTGCAAGCTTGAGCGAATTGAGTTTGGTTTTGAGCGACGTATCGATCTGGCGCGAGCCCATCTTGACGATCAGCCCGCCGAGCAGCGACGGATCGACGGTGACGGCGATGGCCACGTCCTTGCCGGCGACGCTTTTCAGCGCGGCCTTGAGTTCTGTCTGCTGGGCCGCCGTCAGCTCATGCGCCGAAGTGACCTCGGCAGCGGTCTCGCCGCGATGCTCGGCGGCGATCTGGCGGAACGCCTTGATCATGCCGGGTACCGCGAAGAGGCGACGGTTGCGGGCGACGACGCGCAGGAAATTGCCGGTCAGGCCGGTGATGCCGGCCTTGTCGGCGATCGCCGCGATGGCCTTGGCCTGGTCCTCGCTGGAGAACACCGGGCTGTTGATGAGGCGCGTCAGGTCGGCGCTGCCATCAAGCATCGCTGCGAAACTGTTGAGGTCGGCCTCGACCTTGGCCACCAAATTGGACTGCAGCGCGAGGTCGAACAGCGAACCCGCGTAGCGTTCTGCGACACCTGAGATTGGCGATGACGATTGAGCCACGGACCGTCTTTTCTCTTGTCTGACAGGCCGCAGATTGTTGGCGCGAGCAAAAACTCTGGCTAAATCTTTGACCTTACTAAGTTTTTCCAAGCACGAAGACGCGGCTTCCGCTATCCCCGGCCGAAAGTCGATTGCCGTCTAGCACAGGCATTTTAAGACCGCAATGCGTCGTTCCGCATGCATTTCAGGCACTATTGTCGCATCCGGCCGCAGAGTTCAACCGAAGCCTTTGGATTCAGGGCAGAAAGCCGAAGACGAAGGCGAGCGGCAGCGCAGCCAGCACCAGCTCGACAACGATCGAAGCCCAGTTGAAAGGCGTGTTGGCGCCGTCCGACATCATCGACAGCAAACGGCCGAAAGCGGTGAACAGCCAGGAGAAGCCGAGCGCCATATAGAGCCATGGCTGGGCGAGAAGGATGCAGCACAGGCTGACGCCGAGATAGAAGCCCGACATGCGGCCGCGCCCTTCGGCGATCGCCGCTGCCTTTTCCGGCCGGACCTGCAGCCGCAGAATCCGGAAGGCCAGCCCCGGCATGAGGAAAAACAAAAGACCAAGCGCCAAGGTGACCACGGCGCTCGACCACGCCAGCCATTCGCCCTGGCTGGTTGGCCACGGAAACGCAAATTCCATCTTATCCCCTCGATAAATGGCTGTTTGAAATCGTGGCCATTCTAGCGAAGGAAAGACTGCGCGCCAGATGGCGGTGGGCAGTTTAGGGAGCATGATCCCGAAAAGTGGTTTCCGGTTTTCGGAAAAAGATCATGCTCCAAAAACGAGGCGCATCAAGAGAGCGAGAAATTGACCGCCGCCTCGGCATGAATGCGCGTGGTGTCAAACACCGGAATGTCAAAATCGCGCGCGCCGATCAGCATGGTGATCTCGGTGCAGCCCATGATGACGCCGTCGATCTTTTCATCGCGCCGCAGGCGCGCGACTTCATTGACATAGGCCGCCTTCGACGGCGCGCTGACAATGCCCTGGCAGAGCTCGTCATAGATCACTCGGTGCACCATGTCGCGCCCGGCCTGGTCCGGCACCACAGGCTGCAGCCCATATTTCTCCACCAGCCGGCCTTTGTAGAAATCCTGCTCCATGGTGAAACGCGTCGCCAGCAGCGCCGGCCGCCTGACGCCGGCGCCCTTCACCGTGACCGCCGTGGCATCGGCGATGTGGATAAGGGGAATGAACACCGCCGCTTGCACCTGGTCGGCGAGCTTGTGCATGGTGTTGGTGCAGATCAAAAGCCCCTCGGCGCCGCCAGCCTCCAGCTTGCGCGCGGCATCCGCCAGAAGCACGCCAGCCCCATCCCAGTCGCCATGATGCTGCCGCTCGGCGATCTCGGCGAAATCGAAGGAATGGAGCAACAGCTTTGCCGAATGCAGCCCGCCCAACCGCTCACGCACGATCTCGTTGAGCAGGCGATAATAAATCGCCGTCGATTCCCAGCTCATGCCGCCGATGAGGCCAAGGGTTTTCATGGCGTCATCGCTCCGCTGACAATTTGCACGATCAATCTTACAAGAAGCTCTGCGGGTCGATGTCGACCTGCACGCGGACCGAGCCACGCTGCTTCGGCCCTTCGGCCAGCATGGTGCGGATGAAGCCTTGCATGTCGGCCCGCTTTTCACCCTGGATCAGCAGGCGAAAACGGTGGCGGCCGCCGAGCAGCGACAGCGGCGCCTCGGCCGGGCCGAGCACGAACAGATCGCTGGCCTGGGGTGCTGCGCGCCGCAGGCCGCGCGCATGTCCCTCGGCCTCCGCCCGCGTCACCGCGCTGACAATGACGCCAGCGAGCCTGCCGAAGGGCGGCAGGGCGGCACGCTCACGCTCGGTGATTTCGCGTTCGTAAAACGCCTCGGCGTCGCCCGAGACGATCGCCCGCATCACCGGATGGTCCGGCTGGAAGGTCTGCAGCAGGCCGAGGCTCTTCTTGCCGGTGCGCCCGGCACGCCCGGTTACCTGGCTGAGCAGCTGAAAAGTGCGCTCGGCGGCGCGCGGATCGCCATTGGCAAGGCCGAGATCGGCATCAACGACACCGACCAGCGTCATGTTGGGAAAGTTGTGCCCCTTGGCGACGAGTTGCGTTCCGATGACGATGTCAGCCTCGCCATTGGCGATCGCTTCCAGCTCCAGCCGCAGCCGGCGCACGCCGCCCATCAGGTCGGACGACAAGACGATGGTGCGCGCGTCGGGGAAATGCGACACCACCTCCTCGGCGATGCGCTCGACGCCCGGCCCGCAGGCGACCAGATGGTCGAGCGTGCCGCATTCGGGACAGGCCTCCGGGCGCTTTTCATTGTGCCCGCAATGATGGCAGACGAGCTGGCCGCGAAAGCGGTGCTCGACCAGCCAGGCTGAGCAGACCGGACAGCCGAAGCGGTGGCCGCAGACCCGGCACAGCGTCAGCGGCGCATAGCCGCGCCGGTTGAGGAACAGCAGCGACTGTTCTTTTTTCTCCAGCGTGCGTTGCATCTCTCCGATCAGCAGCGGCGACAGGAAGCCACCACGCGCCGGCGGCGCGCGCCGCATGTCGATTGTCTTCAGATCGGGCAGAGCGGCCTCGGCGAAACGCGCCGAAAGCACCGCCCGCGCATAACGGCCCTGTTGTGCATTGACCCGGCTTTCGACCGATGGCGTCGCCGACGCCAGCACCACCGGAAAGCCGCTGATATGGCCGCGCACCACCGCCATGTCGCGCGCATTGTAGAAGACCCGGTCCTCCTGCTTGTAGGCAGGGTCGTGTTCCTCGTCGACGACGATCAGGCCGAGCTCCTTGAACGGCAGGAACAGCGCCGAGCGCGCGCCGGCGACGACGCGCACACCGCCTTCCGCCACTTGCCGCCAGACCTTTTCGCGCATCCTGGGTGGCAGGTCGGAATGCCATTCGGCCGGCTTGGCGCCGAAGCGCTGCTGGAAGCGTTCGAGGAAGGCGTGCGTCAGCGCGATCTCCGGCAGCAGGATCAGCACCTGCTTGCCCTGGTCGAGTGCGGCCGCCACCGCTTCGAAATAGACTTCCGTCTTGCCCGATCCGGTAACGCCGTCGAGCAGCGTGACGTTGAAAGCAGCAGCCGCGACATTGGCGCGCAGCATGGCGGCCGCATCGGCCTGGTCCGGCATCAGCTCCGGCATGGCGTAGGAGGGATCGGGCGCTGCGACCACCGGTCGCGGCGGGATCATCACCGTCTCGAACACGCCTTGCGCCCTGAGCCCCTCGATCACCGTCGACGACACGCCGGCGGCATGCGCCAGCCCTGAGCGTGTCCAGGCGAGGCCGCCTTCCGCCGTCTCCAGCACACGCGTTCTGGCATCCGTCATCCGATCGGGCATTACGAGCGTCCGCTGCAGCCCCTCGATCCATGGTTCGGGATCGAACGCTTCCGGCGCCCTGAGCAGCATGCGCGCCACCATGCCTGGCGGCGACAGCGTGTATTGCGCCAGCCAATCGACGAAGCGGCGCATGCCGCGGTCGATCGGCGGACAGTCGAAAACCTGCTCGATCGGCCGCAATTTCTTCGCGTCGACCTTTTCGACCACGCCGTCCCAGACGATGCCGGCAACCTGGCGCGGACCGAGCGGCACGCGCACGATCGAGCCCAGCACCACGCGCATGCCGGCGGGCACCGCATAGGTGTAGGGCCGTTCGGCCGGCATCGGCACCAGCACCGGCGCGGCCGCGACAAAGGGCGAATCTTCGATCATCGGGCGTGACCTTGCCCCGACTTTGGTCTAGATCAAAGGGCAACCCCGAATGTGCATTGGCATGCACATGGAAATCTTTCAGGAGACCCCCATGAAATTTTTTGTCGACACCGCGGACATCAAGGACATCAAGGAACTGAACGATCTGGGGCTGCTCGACGGCGTCACCACCAATCCCTCGCTGATCCTGAAATCCGGCGGCAAGATCGCCGATGTCACCAAGCAGATCTGCGACATCGTCAAGGGCCCGGTTTCGGCCGAAGTCGTCGCCACCGAATACAAGGACATGATGGCCGAAGCCAAGATCCTGGCCAAGATCGCCGACAATATCTGCATCAAGGTACCGCTGACGCTGGACGGCCTGCGCGCCTGCAGGACGATCCGCACCGAGATGAACCGCATGGTCAATGTGACGCTGTGCTTCTCGGCCAACCAGGCGCTGCTCGCCGCCAAGGCCGGCGCCTCGTTCATCTCGCCCTTCGTCGGCCGTATCGACGACACCGGCTCGGACGGCATGGAACTGATCGCCGAGATCAAGCAAATCTATGACAATTACGACTATCCGACCGAGATCCTGACCGCGTCGGTGCGCACGGTGAACCACGTCAAGCAGGCCGCGCTGATCGGCGCCCATGTCATCACCGCCCCGCCAGCGACGCTAAAGGCGCTGGTCAAGCACCCGTTGACCGACAAGGGCCTCGAGCAGTTTCTCGCCGACTGGGCCAAGACCGGCCAGAAGATCGGCTGAGATCAGGTTCGATATCAACGAAAAAGGCCGGGAAACCGGCCTTTCTTATTGCGATCGGAAATATGTTGAAGCGCTCAGAGGCCGTTTCGAAATTCGCTCTGGCGAGTCATATGGTGGTGGTTTCGAGAACCGGCGCGCAGCGGACATTTGGTCCGTGAGCACCGGAAGCGCAGAAAACGCCATCAGATGGCCGCCGGAGTAGAATTTCCAAACGGTCTCTCAGGCTTTCTTGCCGTGCTTGACCAGGTCCTGGGCGACCGACAGGCTCACCATTTCAGCCAGTTCGCGCGCGGCGCGGTTCTCGGCGTCGAGCTGCGCCCTGTAGGAGGCGAACTCCTGCGTCGGCTTGTCGAAGGATGACGGGATCGAGCGTTTGCCGGTGGCGATGACCGCACCGGTCTTGGCATCGGTCAGTACATAGTTCGCGGTCAGCGTCACCGTGCCTGCCGTCGGCTCGTCCTCGTCGGTCTGAATCTGCACCTGCGCCGCCGACTCGACCAGTTCGGTGACGCCGAGATCAAGCATGTAGACCGGCGCTGGCGGCTCGCCGGCGCCCTGGCCAAAGGCAAAGATCAGATTGTTACGGACCTGCTGGGCGTAACGGGTCTTGACCGGCTTGACCGCAATCGACGCCATTTCGGCTGAAGCGCTGACCGTGGAGCCTGCCGTCAGCGGCGCGCTCGAATAGAGCGGACGCACGGTGCAGGCCGAAACCAGCGCCATCGAGGCAACCATGCCGTACAGTGCTGCGCGGCGCAGCACATGCGTCGTCTTTCCGAAATCAGGCCCCATCCTTCTGAAGTCAAGCAACGACATTGACGATCCTCTGCGGCACGATGATCACCTTGCGGGGCGCCTTACCTTCCAGCGCTTTCTGCACGAAGTCGAGAGCCAGAACCGCTTTTTCGACCGCACCTTGGTCCGCGTCGCGGGCAATTGTCAAATCGCCACGCTTCTTGCCGTTGACCTGGACCGGCAGCACGATCTCGTTGTCGACGACCAGCGCCGGATCGTAGACCGGCCACGGCCGTTCGGCGACCAGATCGGTGCCGCCCAGCGTATGCCAGCACTCTTCGGCCAGATGCGGCATCACCGGCGCTACCACATGCACCAGGATCTCCACCGCCTCGCGGCAGGCGCCCTTCAGCGCCGCATCGGCCTTGCCCTCGGCAACGTCGTTGAGCGGTGGGGTCAGTGCATTGGCCAGCTCATAGATGCGGGCGATGGCGCGGTTGAAGCCGAGCTTCTCGATATCCTCGCCGATGGCCTTCAGGATTTTGTGCGCGGCCTTGGAAACGGCACCCGCCTCGCCGTCCGTGGCCGCTTGCGGCTTGACGCCGTCGAGCGTCTCGGCCGCGATCGACACCAGGCGCCAGACGCGCTGCATGAAGCGATGCGCGCCGGCTGCGCCGTCGTCGGTCCATTCGACGTCGCGCTCGGGCGGCGAATCCGACAGCATGAACCAGCGCGCTGTGTCGGCGCCGTAGCCGTCGGTGATGTCTTCCGGGCTCACCGTGTTCTTCTTCGACTTCGACATCTTTTCGAGCGAGCCGATCGCCGCCTCTTCGCCGGTGGCAATCTCGATGGCGCGGCGCTTGCCGCCAACGTCTTCAATCCTGACCTCAGCCGGCGACAGCCAGCGCCCATTGTTCGAGGCGCCACCGACACGGTAGGTCTCGTGCACCACCATGCCTTGCGTGAACAGGCCCTTGAACGGCTCGGCCAGGTCGAGATGCCCGGTCTCGCGCATGGCGCGGGTGAAGAAGCGCGAATAGAGCAGATGCAGGATCGCGTGCTCGATGCCGCCAATGTACTGGTCGACCGCCAGCCAGTCATCGGCAGCCTTCGGCTCTGTCGGCTCGTTGGCCCAGGGCGCGGTGAAGCGCGCGAAATACCAGGACGAATCGACGAACGTGTCCATCGTGTCGGTCTCGCGCCGCGCATCCTTGCCGCATTGCGGGCACTTCACATGCCGCCAGGTCGGGTGGCGGTCGAGCGGATTGCCGGGACGGTCGAACTCGATGTCGTCGGGCAGCTTGACCGGCAGGTCGGCCTTCGGCACCGGCACCACGCCGCAATCCTCGCAATGGATCATCGGGATCGGGCAGCCCCAGTAGCGCTGGCGCGAAATGCCCCAGTCGCGCAGGCGGAAATTCACCTTGCGCTCGGCCATCGGCCGGCCGCCGATGGTCTTCTGCTCCAGCAGTTTCGCGACTTCGTCGAACGCCTGATCCGGCTTCATGCCGTCGAGAAAGCGCGAATTGATCATCACGCCATCGTCGACATAGGCCTCTTCCGTGACCTGGAAAGTCTTGGCGTCGGCATCTTCCGGCATCACCACCGGAATGACCGGCAGGCCGTATTTGTTGGCGAAGTCGAGGTCGCGCTGGTCGCCCGACGGGCAGCCGAAAATGGCGCCGGTGCCATATTCCATCAGCACGAAATTGGCGACATAGACCGGCAGCGTCCATGAGTCGTCGAACGGATGGACGACGCGGATGCCGGTGTCGAAACCCTTCTTCTCGGCCGTCTCAAGTGCGGCCACCGACGTGCCCATATGGCGCACCTCGTCGATGAACTTGGCCAGCTCGACATTGTTTTCGGCGGCCTTCCTGGCCAACGGATGGTCGGCGGCGATCGCCATGAAGGAGGCGCCAAAGATGGTGTCGGGCCGGGTCGTGTAGACTTCCAGCTCGTGCGTGTCGCCACCAATCTTGCTAGAACTTGGGGCGGCCAGCGGCCAACGGATCAGCAGCCCTTCCGAGCGGCCAATCCAGTTCTGCTGCATCAGCTTGACCTTTTCCGGCCACTCGCCGAGACCGTTGAGCGAATCCAGCAGGTCCTGCGCGTAGTCGGTGATCTTGAAGAACCACTGCGTCAGCTCACGCTGTTCGACCAGCGCGCCCGAGCGCCAGCCGCGCCCGTCGATGACCTGCTCGTTGGCGAGCACCGTCATATCCTCAGGATCCCAGTTGACCTTGGAGGATTTGCGCGTCACCAGTCCCTTCTCGACGAAATCGAGAAACAACATCTGCTGACGGTGGTAATAGTCGACGTCGCAGGTGGCGAACTCACGCGACCAGTCCAGCGACAGGCCCATCATCTTGAGCTGTTCGCGCATGGCGGCGATGTTGGCGTATGTCCATTCCTTGGGATGGACCTTGTTCTGCATGGCCGCATTTTCGGCCGGCATGCCGAAAGCGTCCCAGCCCATCGGGTGCAGCACGTTGAAACCCTTGGCCCGCTTGTAGCGCGCCACAACGTCGCCCATCGTGTAATTGCGGGTGTGGCCGATATGGATCTTCCCAGAGGGATAGGGGAACATCTCCAGCACGTAGTATTTCGGCTTCGGGTCGTTGTTGTGCGCTTCGAACAGCTTCTTTTCGGCCCAGGCTTTCTGCCATTTGGGCTCTGACGCGCGCGGATTGTATCGTTCGGTTGCCATCGGATGATTTTCACTTAAAAGCAGGCGCAGACCGCCGGACAAGGCCCGGTGGCCGAGGTAAATGTCGTCGCGGTGTTCACCATGGATTGCCGGACCCGTCAACTGCGGCGAGCCGGCCAAGACGATTAAGACAGGCAGGATATAGGCATGGCCAGCGCCGTCGAACAGTTTTTCGCCGTCAAGACGAGGATCGCCACCGCCGAGCGCGAGGCCGGCCGCGAGCCCGGTTCGGTGACGCTGGTTGCGGTGTCGAAGACTTTTGAAGCCGACGCCATCCGCCCGGTCATCGAAGCCGGCCAGCGCGTTTTCGGCGAGAACCGCGTGCAGGAGGCGCAAGGCAAATGGCCGGCGCTGAAAGCCGAATTCCCTGACATCGAGTTGCATCTGATCGGCCCGCTGCAGTCGAACAAGGCGAAGGAAGCCGTTGCGCTCGCCGATGTCATCGAGACGGTCGACCGCGAGAAGATCGCCACCGAGCTCGCCAAAGAGATCGCGCGCCAGGGCCGCGCACCAAAGCTCTACGTCCAAGTCAACACCGGCTCGGAGCCGCAAAAGGCCGGCATCGAGCCCCGCGACGCCGTCGCCTTCGTCGCCCGCTGCCGGGATGTCCATGGTCTGGCCATCGAAGGCCTGATGTGCATCCCGCCGGCGGACGAGAACCCCGGCCCGCATTTCGCGCTGCTGGACAAGCTCGGCAAGGAGGCCGGCGTGGCAAAACTGTCGATGGGCATGTCCAGCGACTACGAGACGGCAATTGCTTTCGGCGCCACGAGCGTCCGGGTCGGCTCGGCGATTTTCGGCAGCCGGTAGTTTCGCCCAGCACTCCTTGCCGCGTAGTCGGCCGAATGCTATATCTAGCCAAGCTAGCTAGGAAGCATTCATGAACTGGCACCTTCAGGACGCAAAGAACAATTTCTCCAAGGTGGTTCAACGCGCGCGCAGCGAGGGCCCGCAGACGGTAACGCTCCGTGGCGAGCGTGCCGCCGTGGTTCTCTCTGCCGAAGACTACGATCGCCTGTCAGGAAAGAAGAAGTCGCTGGCTGAATATCTTTTGACTGGCCCGGTCTGGGACGATGATTTTGCCGAAGAGGTCAACCGTCGTTCGGACACGATGATCCGGGACATCGACCTCTGATGTATCTACTCGACACAAACGTCGTATCAGATGTGGAGAGGCGTCTACCCAAGCCGACAGCTTGGCTCGCTTCGGTTGATCCGGCCTCGCTCAATCTCAGCGTCATCACCCTCGGCGAGATCGAGCGTGGGATCGTCAAGCTGCGCAAGGTCGATCCCGAAAAGGCAACGCGCCTCGATCTGTGGCTGCGAGAGCTTCGGCGTGACAATGCCGACCGCATCCTTGCGGTTACCGAAGATGTCGCTTTGACGTGGGGGCGTATTACGGCCGACCGTACACGCGGCAGCGCTGATACTCTCATAGCCGCGACCGCACTTGTTCATGATCTCATTCTGGTGACGCGCAACGTCGCCGACTTCGACGATACCGGCGTGACAGTGCTCAACCCTTGGGAAGCCTGATCCGCCCGCAGCGATGCCGGTAAGCCAATATCGGCATTGACAGCGGGTTGGGCCAACGTCGGGCGCTCCGTTGCGCCACCACTGGAAACGAAACGGTCCGTTCCTATTTGCTTGGCGTCATCATCAATCTGCTGGAGCCGCCACCATGCGCTACAATCAACTCGGAAATACGGGGATGTTCGTCTCCGAACTGTGCCTCGGCACCATGACCTTCGGCGCCGCCGGCGAGAATGCCCAATGGGGCCTGATCGCCAGCCTCGACCAGAAGGGCGTCAATGACATTGTTGCCCGCTCCGTCGCCGCCGGCGTCAATTTCTTCGACACGGCCGACGTCTATTCCTTCGGCGACTCCGAGCGCCTGCTCGGCCAGTCGCTCAGGGATCTCGGCGTCAAGCGCTCGGACGTCATCATCGCCACCAAGGTGCATGGCGCCATGGGGCAAGGCCCGAACGAGCGCGGCTCGTCGCGCGGCCACATCATGGACTCGGTCGAGGGCAGCCTCGAGCGGCTGCAGCTCGACCATATCGATCTCTATCAGTTGCACGGCACCGACACGGTGACCCCGATCGACGAGACGCTGCGGGCGCTCGACGATCTCGTCGCCAGCGGCAAGGTGCGTTATGTCGGCGTTTCCAACTGGCAGGCCTGGCGTATCGCCAAGGCGCTCGGCATCGCCGAGCGCAAGGATCTTTCCCGCTTCGAGACCATCCAGTCCTATTACTCGATCGCCGGCCGCGACCTCGAACGCGAGATCGTGCCGCTCATCAACGAGGAGAAGCTCGGCCTGATGGTGTGGTCGCCGATGGCCGGCGGCCTGCTGTCCGGCAAATACGGCCCCGGCGCGCCCGGCAATGGCGAAGGCCGCCGCGCCGCCTTCAACTTCCCGCCGGTCAATGAGGATCGTGCCTGGGCGGCCGTCGCCGTCATGCGCGAGATTGCCCAGAAACACGGCGTTAGCGTCGCTACGGTCGCGCTCGGCTACGTGCTGGCAAAACCCTTCGTGATGAGCGTCATCATCGGCGCCAGCCGGATGGAGCAGCTCGAACAGAACCTTGCCGCTGCCGAGGTAAAACTCGACGCCGACGATCTTGCCAAGCTGGATGAGGTCAGCGCGCTGCCGGCCGAGTATCCCGGCTGGATGCTGGAGCGTCAGGGCGTCGGCCGCCGCCCGGCACCGTTCGTACCGAAGAAGTAGTTCGACCACTGTCGATCTGATGCTTGGGGGGCCATTTGGCTCCCCAACGTCTTTTCAGGCTTATTTTTATTTGAGCGTGATCTTTTCCGAAAACCGGATTCCACTTTCGGGATCATGCTCCCATCCGAACGTTCTCGACCAGAAAGTCGAGAAAGGCACGCACCCGCGCCGGTAAATGCCGACCCTGGCCGACATAGACGGCGTGGGTAGGCTCTTCGTCGCCGGGATTGAAATCCTCCAGCAGCGCCGTCAGCCGCCCCGCCGCGATGTCATCGGCTACATGCCAGTGCGCCAGCCGGGCAATGCCGGCGCCGCCAACCGCCATCAGCCGCATCGACTCGCCGTCGCTGACCACTGTGTTTCCCATAATCGGGACCACGATGGCGTTGTCGGCTGCGTCGACAAATTGCCAGCCATCGACATGCCGGACAAAACCGAAAGCCATGCGATTGTGCCGGTCGAGATCGGCTGGTGTCAGCGGCGTGCCATGCGAGCCGAGATAGGACGGCGCGGCAACGACCGTCATCCGGCATTGCCCGAGCTTGCGCGCCACCAGCCGGGATTCGCCGAGCGGACCGGCGCGAATGGCGACGTCGGCGCGCTCCTGCATCAGGTCGATGACACTGTCGGTCAGCACCAGATCGACCGAGATCTCGGGGTAGCGTTCGAGGAAGCGTGGCAACAACGGGATCAGCCGGTGCACGCCGAAAGGCACGTAGCTGTTGACGCGCAGCCGTCCGCGCGGCGCTGCACCCACGGCGGCTTCGCGCTCGGCCGCCGCCATGTCGGCCAGGATGCGCACCCCGCTGTCGTAGAAGGCCGTCCCTTCCGGTGTCAGCTGCAGCTTGCGCGTCGAGCGGCTGACCAGCCGCGCGCCGAGCCTTGCCTCCAGCCGGGCGATCAGCTTGCTGACTGCAGACGGCGTCATGCGCAGGGCCCGCGCCGCAGCCGAAAAGCTGCCCGCCTCGACGACGCGGACGAACACTTCGATCTCGCCGGAGCGATTGATATCGGGTCTGGCCATCTGTGAATCTATTTCACAGGAAATATGCCCAAGGCAAGTCTGGTTCACAAGGGATGGCAACACGATCTCTCGGGTCGGGGCGCGGGTTTGGACAAGGCGCCGGTCGTCTTGGAAGTGGAAACCGCCATGCCTCTCGCTCTTTACGCCCTCGCCGCCGGTGCCTTCGGCATCGGTGTCACCGAATTCGTCATCATGGGCTTGCTGATCGATGTCAGCAAAGATCTCGGCGTCTCGATCTCGGCCGCCGGTCAGCTGATTTCCGGCTATGCGCTCGGCGTCGTCATCGGTGCGCCGCTGTTGACCATCGCCACCGGCAACTGGCCGCGCAAGACGGTGCTTCTGGCGCTGATGGCAATCTTCACGCTTGGCAACCTCGCCTGTGCGATCGCGGCCGATTACTGGACGCTGATGGGCGCCCGCATCATCACCGCCTTTGCCCATGGCACCTTCTTCGGCGTCGGCTCCGTGGTCGCCACCGGCCTGGTCGCACCCAACAAGAAGGCCTCTGCGATCGCGCTGATGTTCACTGGCCTGACCATCGCCAACATTCTCGGCGTGCCCTTCGGCACCTGGCTCGGCCAGGCCTTCGGCTGGCGCGCCACCTTCTGGGCGGTAGCCCTGGTCGGGCTGACAGCCTTCGCAGTGATCCTGCTACTGGTGCCGCGCAGTCAGACGGCGCCCGAGAAGACCAACCTGCGCGCCGATCTTGCCGTCCTGCGCCGCACGCCCGTGCTGCTCGGCCTTGCCATCACGGTGCTCGGCTATGCCGGCGTCTTCGCCGTCTTCACCTACATCGCCCCGCTGCTGACCGAGATCAGCGGCTTTAGGGAAGCGGCCGTGTCGCCGATCCTGCTCGTCTTCGGCGGCGGTCTCATCGCGGGCAATCTGCTTGGCGGCAAGGTCGCCGACCGCTGGCTGGTGCCGGCGGTGCTCGGCAGCCTCGTCGTGCTGGCGCTGGTGCTGGCCACCATGACCTTCGCCGTCCACAGCCAGGTCTTGGCCGTCATCTATGTCGGCCTGCTCGGCGCTGCCGCCTTCGCCACCGTGGCGCCACTGCAGATGTGGGTGCTCGACAAGGCGCAAGGTGCGGGCCAGAGCCTCGCCTCCTCCTTCAACATCGCCGCCTTCAACCTCGGCAATGCCGCTGGCGCCTGGCTTGGCGGCGCGGTGATTGCCCATGGCCTTGGCCTCGGTTCCCTCACCTGGGTCGCTGCCCTGCTGCCGGTCGCGGCGCTCGGCGTCGCCGCCCTGGCGCTGCGCCTCGACCGAAACGGCGAGCGTTTGGCGCCGGTCGCCGTCTGCCCAAGCGCCGCGGAGTGACCGCGGCTCCGAAACATCCCTGCCCCGACAGAAGCCCAGACACGAACCCAACAGGAGAGACCGTTGTGATCAACAGCAGAGATCCGGTTCGCTACGCCATCCTTGCCAATGCGGTCAGGCATTTGAAGCTCGTTGCGCTCGCCCTGGCGGCGTCCTTGATGTTCGATCCGGCGATAGCCGGCGAAAAGCAGACGTGGGTCGGCACCTGGCTGGCCAGTCCGCAATCGACATGGGGCACCGATTTTGCCTTGCCGGTGAAGATACCGCCGCGGCTTGAGAACCAGACCATTCGCCAGACGGTCCGGATCAGCCTTGGTGGCGAGAAATTCCGTGTCGTCCTGTCGAACGAGTATGCCGCCACGCCGGTCCAGATCGGCGAGGCCCGTGTGGCAGTCGCCGGTGAGGGGTCGAAAATCGTCCCCGGCACCGATCGCGCGCTGACCTTTGGCGGACAGGCCAACGCCGCAATCGCGCCGGGCACATCTTTGATCAGCGACCCGGTGGACATGCCGCTCGCTGCCTTGAGCCGGCTTTCTGTCTCGGTCTATCTGCCGCAGGAAACGCGTCTCGCCACCTTTCATTGGGACGGCAAGCAGACTGCCTATGTCGGCGACGGCAATCAGACGGCTTCAGATGCATTCGCGGCCACGCAGACCACCGACGCACGCATCCTGCTCAGCGAAATCCTGGTCGACGCACCGGCAAATGACGGCGCCGTCATCGCCATCGGCGATTCGATCACTGATGGCAATGGCGCCACTTTGGATGCGGACAACCGCTGGCCCGACTTCCTGGCCGCTCGCCTCGCCCCGAAACAGATGGCTGTGCTCAACGCCGGCATATCCGGTGCGAGGCTGCTGGACGACGCCATGGGCGTGAAGGCATCCGCTCGCTTCGATCGCGATGTCGTGGCCCAGCCCGGCGCCAAGGCGGTGATCCTGCTTATCGGCATCAACGACATCAGCTGGCCAGGCACGCCCTTCGTGAGCGAAAAATCCCTGCCCGCCTTCGAAACCTTGATAAGCGGCTACCTGCAACTCGCCGCCCAGGCCCACGCTCACAATCTCAGCATTGTCGGCGCCACGCTAACGCCCTTCGAAGGCGCGTTGAGCGGGACGCCGCTCGATGCCTACTACACGCCGGAAAAGGACGCGCTGCGGCAGAAGGTCAACAACTGGATCCGCACCAGCGGCGCCTTCGATTCCGTGGTCGATTTCGACCTCCTGCTGCGCGATCCGGCGCATCCGACACGCCTGCTGCCCGAATTCGATTCCGGCGACCATCTACATCCAGGCGACAAGGGAAACCAGGCTATGGCCGACGCCATCGACCTTGCCACACTGGTCAAAAACTGAGCGACGCATCCACTGCTTCGGCTCGCACTTGAAAGGACACAAAATGGACTATCGACGTCTTGGCGCATCTGGCCTCAAGGTCCCGGCACTCTCCTTCGGCGCCGGCACCTTCGGCGGCTCCGGCCCGCTATTCGGCGCCTGGGGCAACAGCGATGCCACCGAAGCGCGACGGTTGATCGACATCTGCCTCGAGGCCGGCGTCAATCTGTTCGACACGGCCGATGTCTATTCGAACGGCGCTTCGGAAGAGGTCCTGGGCGAAGCCATCAAGGGCCGTCGCGACTCCGTGCTGATCTCGACCAAGACGTCGTTGCCGATGGGCGACGGACCGGCCGACTACGGCTCATCGCGCTCGCGCCTGATCAAGGCCGTGGACGCCTCCTTGAAGCGCTTGGGCACCGATTGCATCGATCTTCTGCAGCTGCATGCCTTCGATGCCGGCACGCCGATCGAGGAGGTGCTGTCGACGCTGGACGACCTCGTGCGCGCCGGCAAGCTGCGCTATGTCGGCGTCTCCAACTTCTCCGGCTGGCAAGTGATGAAGTCGCTGGCCGAGGCCGACAAGCATGGCTACCCACGCTACGCCGCGCATCAGGTCTACTATTCGCTGGTCGGCCGCGACTATGAATGGGAACTGATGCCGCTCGGCCTCGACCAGGGCGTCGGCGCGCTGGTGTGGAGCCCGCTCGGCTGGGGCCGCCTGACCGGCAAGATCCGCCGTGGCCAGCCTCTGCCGGAAAAGAGCCGGCTGCACGACACGGCCGATTTCGGCCCGCCGGTCGCGGACGAGCATCTCTACCGGGTCATGGATGCGCTCGATGCGGTGGCGCAAGAGACCGGCAAGACCGTGCCGCAGATCGCCATCAACTGGCTGCTGCAGCGCCCGACCGTGTCGTCCGTCATCATCGGCGCCCGTAACGAGGAGCAGTTGCGCCAGAACCTTGGCGCCGTCGGCTGGGCGTTGACGCCGGAGCAGATCAAAAAGCTCGATGTGGCAAGCGAGGTTACCGCGCCCTACCCGTACTTCCCCTATCGCCGCCAGGAAGGCTTTGCCCGGCTGAATCCGTCGGCGGTGTGATCGGATCGGCTACTGAAGCCAAAGGTTCGCGGGATAGCGCCCCCCTCTGTCCTGCCGGACATCTCCCCCACGAGGGGGGAGATTGGATGTCACTTCGGCTTTCGCCAATCTCCAACGCAAAAAGGATAGCGCTATCGGCGGAACTGCCGATCTCCCCCCTCGTGGGGGAGATGTCCGGCAGGACAGAGGGGGGCGCCGTAGAGCGCCGACCTCAACGGCTCCGAAGCCGCAGCTCTAGTGCAGCACGAACTCCCCATCGACCTTCCGCCACTCATTCGGCGCGATCAGCTTCTGATGCGTATAGCTGACCGAATGCAGCGGCCCATCGAGCTTGGCCTGCCAGAACTCGATGAATTTGATCAGCACCGGAAACGTCGGTGCCAGATCGTAATCCTGCCAGATGAAGCTCTGCAGCAGATGCGGGTGGTCGGGAAAGTGATACAGAATCTTGGCCGTGGTCAGGCCATACCCCTTGAGCATCAGGTCCATTTCGGAATGGTCGTGCATGGCAGTCCCCTTCGCCCGGTTGATTCTCCATTCCTCCCAACACCGAATTGTGCGCGCCGTTCCTTAACTGTCTATTGATTTTTCCTGATCGAAAACGGGTTTTCCGCGCGAAAACATGCATTTAGCAGCGACGTCTCCTGAGTGCTGACAGCCGCCACGCAACGAACTGCGGCATCCCGCCACGCGAATCCAACGTCTAATGTTGCCGTCAGCGCGGAACTGTTAATAATGCCGCCGAATTCGCGGCTGCGTCGCCGTGATCCTGCCGGTGGTCAAGCCGGCGGCTGGTTTGGGAGGAAAGTGAAGACATGTCCGAGGTGAAGATCCACCGCGTCCAGCCGGCGTGGAAGAAGAACGCGCTGATCGACAACGACACCTACCTGAAATGGTATGCCGACAGCGTGAAAAATCCGGACAAGTTCTGGGGCAAGCACGGCAAGCGCATCGACTGGTTCAAGCCGTTCAGCAAGGTCAAGAACACCTCCTTCGACGGTAAGGTCTCGATCAAATGGTTCGAGGACGGCGAGACCAACGTCTCCTACAACTGCATCGACCGCCATCTGAAGAAGCGCGGCAACCAGACCGCCATCATCTGGGAAGGCGACAACCCCTACGACGACAAGAAGGTCACCTATAACGAGCTTTACGAGCACGTCTGCCGGCTGGCCAATGTAATGAAGAAACACGGCGTCAAGAAGGGCGACCGCGTCACCATCTACATGCCGATGATCCCGGAAGCGGCCTATGCGATGCTGGCCTGCACGCGGATCGGCGCCATCCATTCGATCGTCTTCGGCGGCTTTTCGCCGGACGCACTGGCCGGCCGCATCGACGACTGCAAATCTACCTTTGTCATCACCGCTGACGAAGGCCTGCGTGGCGGCAAGCCGATCCCGCTGAAGGAAAACACCGACAAGGCGATCGAGATCGCGGCCAAGGCCGGCACCAAAGTCGAAAAGGTGGTGGTCGTGCGCCGCACCGGCGGTAAGACCGCCTGGGTGGCCGGGCGCGACGTCTGGTACCATGACGAGACCGCGACCGTGAAGGGCGACTGCAAGCCGGAGAAGATGAAGGCCGAGGATCCGCTGTTCATCCTCTACACCTCAGGCTCGACCGGTAAGCCGAAGGGTGTGCTGCACACCACCGCCGGCTATCTCGTCTATGCCGCGATGACCCACCAATATGTCTTCGACTACCATGACGGCGATATCTACTGGTGCACCGCCGATGTCGGCTGGGTCACCGGTCATAGCTACATCGTCTATGGCCCGCTCGCCAACGGCGCCACCACGCTGATGTTCGAGGGCGTGCCGAACTACCCCTCGCAGTCGCGCTTCTGGGAAGTCATCGACAAGCACAAGGTCAACATCTTCTACACCGCGCCGACGGCACTGCGCGCGCTGATGGGCGCCGGCGACGAACCGGTAAAGAAGACCTCGCGCAAGTCGCTGCGCGTGCTGGGTTCGGTCGGCGAGCCGATCAACCCGGAAGCATGGGAGTGGTATTTCAACATCGTCGGCAACAGCAAGGTGCCGATCGTCGACACCTGGTGGCAGACCGAGACCGGCGGCATCCTGATCACCCCATTGCCTGGCGCCACCGATCTCAAGGCCGGTTCGGCGACGCGGCCCTTCTTCGGCGTCAAGCCGCAACTGGTCGACGGCGAGGGCAAGGTGCTGGAAGGGGCGGCCGACGGCAATCTTTGCATCACCGATTCCTGGCCCGGCCAGATGCGCACCGTCTATGGCGACCATGACCGCTTCGTGCAGACCTATTTTTCCACCTACAAGGGCAAATATTTTACCGGCGACGGCTGCCGACGCGACGCCGATGGCTATTACTGGATCACCGGCCGCGTCGACGACGTCATCAATGTCTCTGGCCACCGCATGGGTACGGCCGAAGTCGAATCCGCTCTGGTCAGCCATGACAAGGTTTCCGAGGCCGCCGTCGTCGGCTATCCCCATGACATCAAGGGCCAGGGCATCTACAGCTACGTCACCTTGATGAAGGGCGTGGAGCCTACCGAAGAGCTGCGCAAGGAGCTCGTCGTCCATGTCCGCAAGGAGATCGGCGCCATCGCGTCGCCCGACAAGCTCCAGTTCGCTCCCAGCCTGCCGAAGACGCGCTCCGGCAAGATCATGCGCCGTATCCTGCGCAAGATCGCCGAGGACGACTTTTCCGCGCTCGGCGACACCTCGACCCTGGCCGATCCGGCCGTGGTCGACGATCTGATCGCCAACCGGCAGAACAAGAAGGGCTGACGGTCATTCGGCCCAGGATTGTCAGGATGCAAAATGGCTGAGGTCGGCTCCGTGATCGAACTCTGGCGCTATCCCGCGAGTTCGCTCGCCGGCGAGCGCCAGGACGCGATCTCGGTCGGTCTGGAGACCATTGACGGCGACCGGCTGTACGGTCTCGTCGATACCTCCGACAATGAGATCGCGCGGCCGGATCGCGATGCGAAATGGCACAAGGTGCCGCGCATCCGCACCCGGCTGAGCAACGACCGGGAGCTGGAGATCGCCGTTCCCGACGGTGACTGGCTGACAGCACCTGGCGTCGAATGCGACCGCGCCGTCTCGGCCTATCTCGGCTTCGCCGCCTCGATCCGGCCGTTCAGCCAGGACAACGCGCCCGGCTACACCGGCCCGCTGACCGCCGAGCGCTACCGCAAGGCGCCGATCCATCTCTTGACCACCGCATCGCTGGCGCGGCTGAAGGCACTGCACCCGGAAGGTGTCCCCGATCCGCGCCGCTTCCGACCCAACATCGTCGTCGACATGGCGGCGGTCGCAGGTTCGTTTCCCGAGACCGAATGGATCGGCCGCAAGCTCGCCATCGGCGACCTGCTGGTGACCATTTCCGCGCCATGCCGCCGCTGCGGCTTCACCATCATCAGCCAGGACGGCTTCGACCACGACCCCGGCATCCTGCGCAACCTGGTCCGCCACAACGCCCACAATCTCGGCGTCTATTGCACGGTCGACAGGCCCGCCAGCGTCGAGATCGGCGCGCTAATGCGGTTCGTCTAGGTCCTCAACAGCGCGAAGCGGGTAGACCACATACCTTGGAGATTGGCCTACCCTTCGCGCGTTCGAAGGCTCGAGGGTTCCCCGGCCCCGCTACCGATACAAATCCGCCCGTGTCGGCGGCAGGCCGCTCGGGCCGCGTGCGCGCTTGGTGACGACGGTCTGGAAAATCTGCGCCGAGGCGCGCTCGAAGGTGATCGAACAGCCAGTGAGGTAGAGCAGCCAAAGCCGCGCCTTGGCCTCGCCGACTTCGGCGACCGCCTCGTCGAAGCGGGCCTGCAGCCGCTCGGCCCACAGCCGGCAGGTGCGTGCATAGTGTTCGCGCAAATTCTCGACGTCGTAGACCAGAAAACCATGCGCCTCGAAATTGCCCAGCGTCATGCCGATCGTGTCGAGTTCGCCGCCGGGGAAAATGTATTTGAGCAGCGCCTTGAACTCCGGGCCCTTGCGCAGGGTCTTCTTCAAGTCGCCCTTGCTGCGCCTCGTGATGGCGTGGTGCAGATAGATGCCGCCCGGCTTGAGCAGGCGATGAATGGTCTTGAAATAGGTGGCATGGTTGGCGAGGCCGAGATGCTCGAACATGCCGATCGACGATATCTTGTCGAAGGAGCCGGTGAGTTCGGCATAGGATTTGATCTCGATGGTGATGCGGTCTTCCAGCCCCTCTGCGCGGATGCGTTCGCGGGCGAGGTCCGTCTGGGCCTGCGACAGCGACACGCCATGGCCGATGACGCCGTAATTCTTCGCCGCATGGATCAGCATGGCGCCCCAGCCGCAGCCAATGTCGAGCAGCTTTTCGCCCGGCTTCAGCCGGAGCTTGCGGCAGATATGGTCGAGCTTGTCGGCCTGCGCTTGGTCGATGCCGTTGGCGAAATCCGTGAAATAGCCGCAGCTGTAGACCATGCGCTCGTCGAGGAAGAGCCGGTAGAAGGCATTCGAGATGTCGTAGTGATGCTGGATCGCTTCCTGGCTCGAACCGCTGACATAGGGATTGCGCCCCGACAGATCGGTGCGCGCGCTCATCTGCTTTCGCGACAAAAGCACCGCCGGCAGGTCGCGCAGGATCGCCAGCTTCGGCAGCGACTTGATCTTGGTCCTGAGCTTGCCTTGCGACGGCAGAGCGTAGAAATCGAAAATCGTCCCGTCTTCGATGTCTATGGTCTTGGAAATCCACATCTCGATCAGCGTCGACAGTGACGGCCGCTTCACCACCTGCCAGACGATGTCCTGGTCGTTGATGGTGAGCACCGGACCGCTGGCGGGACCGATCCGCTCGCCGGTCCACAGCCTGACGGCAAAACCCGGCTTCAGCGTTTCGATCACCGTTCGAACGATCCGAGCGGCCTTCTCGGCTGCCTCCATGCCTTCCTCCGAATGCTGGTCCCCCGGCAGGAGTTTGCCCGCCCGGCCGGCCGACCGCAACCCGCCGCGCGTGGAAGCCGGGCTGCCCGTCCTATTTCAGACAGACACCTTGTCTTTTGCTGCAACGCACCCCATCATGAGGACGTGTTCAACAAATCGAAAGGAGGTGATCCGATGTCGAGTGATTTCGTTTTCCAGAACGTGGCCTCAGCGGATTGCACTTTCGGGAAGCAGTCTTCCCGTTAAGGCGCGAGAAGCGCGGTGGGTGACTTCGGTCGCCGCCATCGGCCGCGCCATGGACGGAAACACGGAAGGCCGCCGGCTTCGTCAAGAAGCGGCGGCCTTTTCCTTTTGAGCCTGAGAGATGGCTAATTGGTCAGCGCCAAATTCTCGATGTTGCGGGCAATGGCCTGGAAGGCGTCGTTGAGTTCTGTGCCGCTGGCAACCTGGTAGAAATGCTTGATGCTGCCGGTGTCCGGGCTGGCGCAATCCTGCAAGGTGGCCCTGGCGTTCTTCTCGGTGAGATCGAAGCCGATGGTGAAGATCTCGATGCCCTTGTTGCGCATGGCGCCGCACAAGGCCTTGGCTGCCGTGCGGGTCGGTTCCTTGCCGGCGTCGTTATAGACCTGATCGACGCTGCTGGCGTCGAAATAGGACAGGTTGAACTCGCCGTCGGTCATCAGGATCGCAAATTTGGCGACCTTCTTCGGGTCCATTTTGGCCGGCCGCTGTGAGGCCTTCATCACACTGCCCCAGTTTTCCGACAGCATGTACCAGGCCCACTGCACGCCGATATGGCCGGCCGTGCCGCCCGAAGCGGCAAAATTCTTGATCACGGTCTTGAGCGCGTTGGCGTCGGCCGTCAGCGGCATCAGCGCTGCGGCCGGGCAGGCCGCCGTGTTGGTGTTTTGCGCGAAGCCCGACAGGAAATAGTCGCGATTGACCATGCCGACATCGGGACCCGCATCCGTGTATTGATTGGCGCCCTTGCGCTCGGTTGCACAGTTGTCCGGACGCGTCGATGACGAGACGGATTGCGGGTCTTCATTGCCGGGCGCCTGCTTGCGCTGGCTGGACTTGGTTTCGACAAACACGCTGCTGGCGGCAAGCGTGCCGGCATTGACCGAGTTGGCGTAGGGCACGATGGCGACGCGCACCCGCGGCTTGGACAAGTCCTGGCCGGCGAGGAAAGCATCGACGGCATTGGCTGCCGCGGCCTTCAAATCCTTGATCTTCTGACCGGCCATCGAGCCGGTGACGTCGAGCATCATCGAGACTTCGATGGTCTTGTCGGAGTAGAGCGCCGTGGTCGAGGCGCCGACACGCTGCATGTCGCCGACGCTGAACAGCGGAAAGTAGAGCCCGACATCGACGTGGGCGTCGGCCTTGACCGTATTGGCGGTCCTGTCGACGGTGAGCTTGTCGAGAACGATCTGGTTGGCCTGCAGTATGCCGGCCATGCTGTTGGCGTCGAGAAAGGCTTGCACCGATTTGTTGGCATCGGCTTCTCTGATGACGCCCGTGGTCAGGTCGCGCGCCGTCGAGGTAACGGCGGCATCGACCACGCCCTGCAGGCTCGATTTGGCGTTGTAAATCTGAGAGATGTTGACAGCAAAGCCGACGCTTAGCGCCAAGACCGAGGCGGCAAGGCCGAACAGCACCGCGAAACTTCCACTGCGATCCCTGGCGAAAACGCCAGCCGCGTGAACAAGACCCCCGTAATTCCGCATCCTTCAGCCTCCGCTCGCCTCGGCCTCGTCGCCGCAGGAGGGTCAATGCAGGATTCCGGCCGGATCGCGCAGACGCTTTCGCGAAAGCCGCCGACCACCGTTCAAGCTGTTGTTTTTGCTGAGTTCGGCATCGTCGCAAGGTGAACGAGCGGTAAACAAAAATTCACGGCAGCCCCTTCGTTTACGAACTACTCACCATGATCTGTCGCAGGGCGAATCCCGGTCCCGATCCGGCACAGATGTCCGAAAGATGCAGTGTGTCGAAGCGGATCAGAATCCCTGCCGCGAACCGCTCTACGCGAGCATGCGCGCGCTGATGGTCTTGTCGACGCCGTGATGGGGCGGGTTGAACAGTTTGCCCTCCTGCTCATGGGTCCAGACCTTGAACAGGCCGAGCCGATGTGGGCCGAAACTGTGCAGCAGCGGCACATCCGTCGCGTCGCGACCACGCGCGATGACGACGCGGCCGATCCTCGGCCGGTTGTGGCGGGGGTCGAACGTGTACCATTTGCCGTCGAGGAAGACTTCCAGCCAGGCGGAGAAATCCATCGGCGCCGGATCGACCGGCACGCCGATGTCGCCGAGATAGCCGTTCACATAGCGGGCCGGGATGTTCATGCAGCGGCAGAGCGTGATCGCCAGATGGGCAAAGTCGCGGCACACACCAACGCGCTCCTCATGCGCCTGCGCGGCGGTCCGCGTCGGCCGCGCATAGCCGTAGCCGAAAGACAGCCGGTTGTGGACATAGTCGACGATCGCCTGCACCCGCGCCCAGCCAGATGGAACATGCCCGAAAAGCTGCCAGGCCAGGCCGCCCAGATGATCGGTCTCGCAATAGCGGCTGCCGAGGAGATAGCCCAGCACCTCGTCCGGCAGTTCCGCCACCGGCACTTCCCTGGCCAGCGTGTTGACCTCATCGGGCTCGCCACTGTCCTCGACGGCTGCGTCGTAGAGGATGCGGAAATTGCCGGCGGGAGCGACAAAGCGGCGGCAGGCATTGCCGAACAGGTCGTGATAGACCTTGCTCGGCACCGAAGGCGAGGTCAGCACGCGCGTCTGCCGCTTGATGTCGGCCTGGCGATCCCTGTGGATTTCGAGCAGCGAGATGACCGGTGTGGCATCAGTGCACTCAATGGCGATTTCGTAGCCGAGCCTGATCAGCATCGCGTTTCCCCCGTCATTTCTTATGGAAGACAGTTTGGTTTAAACGCCAGAAGCAGGATCATGGTTCCCTGGAATTGTCGAAAAGACCCGCCCGCGCCTTCCCAGGCAGGCGCCGTGGCGTTACGGTCGAACGACATGTTTTGACCCTCCCGAAACACTCCCGAAAACCCTTTGGAAAATCAGATGTTTGCAGGCAGAAAATTCGCCGCCTTCCTGTTCGATATGGACGGCACGGTGCTCAATTCGATTGCTTCGGCCGAGCGCGTCTGGGCGGCGTGGGCACGCAAGCATGGCCTCGACGTCGAAGCCTTCCTGCCGACGATCCATGGCGTGCGCGCCGTCGAGACCATCACCAGACTGGCGCTTCCCGGCGTCGACCCGGTGCACGAGGCGCTGGTGCTGCTGCAGGCCGAATCGGACGATGTCGAAGGCGTGCTGCCGATCGTCGGCGCCGTGTCGTTCCTCAACGCGCTGCCGGCCGAGCGCTGGGCGATCGTCACCTCGGCGCCGCGCCCGCTGGCGCTGCTGCGCATGCAGGCGGCCGGCATCCCGGTTCCGGCACTGATGGTCGCGGGCGAGGACGTGTCGCACGGCAAGCCGGCGCCCGACTGTTTCCTGCTGGCGGCAAAACGGCTCGGTGTCGATATTGGCGACTGCCTGGTTTTCGAGGATGCGCCGGCCGGCATCGCCGCCGCCGAAGCGGCGGGAGCCTCGGTGATGGTGATTAGCGCCACCCACCAGCATCCGATGGCGACGCCGCATGCCGCGATTGCCGGCTACGACGCCGTCTCCATCGGCATCGATGACAGCAGCTGGATGACGCTGGAGGCGCGGCGCAGCGCGGCTTAGGTTAGCCTTAGAAGTCGGTTGCCAAGCCCTTGACCTCCCAGTCGCCGTAGCGGCCGGGTTCCTTGCCGCCGCGGCCGCCGAGCTCTTTCGGCAGCGCCGCTTCCTTTTGGCGATACTCATCACGGCGCGCCTTGGCCTCGGCCAGCGCGCGGCGGGCGGCCGGCGTCAGGTCCTTCTCCCGGTCGGCATCGGCTTTGCTGGTTTCGTCGGTCATGCGATAGTCCCGGCGGATTGAAATGAGGGGTAGTGTTTCCCATCATATAGCGATGATGACACCCGGATCGACCCCTTTTTGCCACGGCCGCAAACGGAGCAAACGATGAGCACGCTACGCACCGCCATGCTTCTGGCCGCGATGACGGCGCTGTTCATGGGCGTCGGCTTTCTGATCGGCGGCACTGGCGGCATGATGATCGCCTTCGTGGTCGCCGCCGGTACCAATCTGTTCAGTTACTGGAACGCCGACAAGATGGTGTTGTCGATGAACCGCGCGGTCGAGGTCGACGCGAAGAACGCGCCCGAATTCTACGCCATCGTTGAAGCGCTGGCCAAGCAGGCCGGCCTGCCGATGCCGAAGACCTATCTGATCGACAATCCGCAGCCGAACGCCTTCGCCACCGGCCGCAATCCCGAGAACGCCGCCGTCGCAGCCTCGACCGGCCTGCTGGAGCGCCTCTCGCATGAGGAGGTGGCGGCCGTCATGGCGCATGAGCTCGCCCATATCCAGCACCGCGACACGCTGACCATGACCATCGTCGCGACGCTCGCCGGCGCCATCTCCATGCTCGGCAATTTCGCCTTCTTCTTCGGCGGCAGCCGCAACAACAACAATCCGTTCGGCTTTGTCGGCGTGCTGGTGGCGATGCTGGTGGCGCCTTTCGCCGCCATGATCGTGCAGATGGCGGTCAGCCGCACACGCGAATACGAGGCCGACCGGCGCGGCGCCGAAATCGTTGGAAATCCGCTTTGGCTGGCATCGGCGCTTGACAAGATCGCCCGCGGCGCCGAACGCATCCGCAACCCGGATGCTGAGCGCAACCCTGCGACCGCGCATCTCTTCATCATCAATCCCCTTCACGGCGAGCGCATGGACAGCCTGTTTTCGACCCACCCGAACACCGACAACCGCATCGCTGCGCTGCAGGCGATGGCGCGTGACATGGCAGGCCGCCAGCCCGCACCGCGTCCGGCGCCGACGCCGGAGCCCACCGAAGAACTGCAGGCCCATGGCCAGCAAGGCCCATGGGGCAAGCCGGCACAACCCGAACCGCCGGCCGAACCGGAACAGCCAAAGTCCAACCCGTGGGGCCGCAACCCGACCGGACCCAAAGGTCCGTGGTCGTGAGCGAAGCCAGAGGCCGGCCCGCACACTCAGGCAATCGCGAAAACAGCCCGGACGAATCCGTCGCCGGCCTCGCCGCGCGCAAGGCGGCGGCCCGGCTGCTGGCCGCCGTGATCGATGCGAGGACACCGCTCGACGGGCTGACCGATCACGAGAACGGCCACCCGCAATACAAGGCGCTCGATATGCGCGACCGCGGCCTGGTGCGCGCCATTCTGGTCACCGCGCTGCGCTATCGCATGACCATTGCCGGGCTCCTCGCCCGCCGCCTCGAAAAGCCGCTGCCGCCCAACGCCACGGCGCTTTCACACATTCTGCATGTAGCGGCGGCGCAGATTCTGTTCCTCGATATTCCCGACAGCGCCGCCGTCGATCTTGCCGTGACCCACGCCAAGTCCGACCCGCGCACGCAGCGCTTTTCCGGCCTCGTCAACGGCGTGCTGCGCACCTTGGCGCGGGCTAAGGACAGCGAATTGCCCGCAGCGCTTGCCGCCACCGATGAAGCGCCAAAATGGTTCTCCGATCGGCTGAAAGCCGCCTATGGCGCTGACAAGACGAAGCAGATTCTCGCCGCGCACCGGGTCGAGGCGCCGGTCGACTTCACCGTCAAGGCCGATCCCGAACACTGGGCCGAAAAGCTCGGCGGCATCGTGCTGCCGACCGGCACGATCCGGGTGGAAAAGCTCAGCGCCTCCGTCACCGAACTGCCCGGCTTTGACGAAGGCGCCTGGTGGGTCCAGGACGCCGCCGCCAGTTTTCCGGCGCGGCTGTTCGGCGATGTCAGCGGCTTGCGCGTCGCCGACCTCTGCGCCGCGCCCGGCGGCAAGACCGCCCAGCTGATCCTTGCCGGCGCGAAAGTCACCGCAGTCGACACCTCGAAGAACCGGCTGGCGCGACTGACGCAGAACCTCGAGCGGCTCGGCCTCACCGCTGAGATCGTGCAGGCCGATCTGCTGAAATACCAGCCGGCGGAACTGTTCGACGCGGTGCTGCTCGACGCGCCCTGTTCTTCCACCGGCACGGTGCGGCGCCACCCCGACGTGCCGTGGACGAAGACGATGGCCGACGTCGAAAAGCTTGCCGACCTTCAGGCAAGGCTGCTCGCCCGCGCCGTTACTTTGGTCAAACCGGGCGGTCGGATTGTTTTTTCCAACTGTTCGCTCGACCCGATCGAAGGCGAGGATCTCTACCGCGCCTTTCTGGCCGCGGACAAAAACATCGCCGACGATCCGTTGCAGCCGGGCGAAATCGCCGGCCTCGATGCCTTCCTGACCAGCCAGGGCACGCTGCGCACAACGCCAGCCGATCTCGATCTCGGCTCACCCGGGATTTCTGGCCTGGACGGCTTCTTCGCCGCCCGCATGCGGCGTGTCTAGCGCCGAAGGTGGGCTGAGATTCAGGTCAGGCCGCGTCGAAAATGGCGGTCTCCGAGAACCGGAGCGGAGCGTACTCAAGTACGTGAGCACCGGAAGCGCAGGAGACCACCATTTGCAGGCCGGCCTCACCTGAATATCAGTCTGCCTTTAGAGCATGTCGTCTAAGGACCAGTGGTTGGCCCACCTTGCATCGATTTCATCGTCGACATTCTGGTAGCGGATGTCGGTGGAGAGCCGGATACGCCCCTCAGCGCTCTGGTTGGTCGTCGAAGCATGGATCATGTAGGGCGAGTGGAGGACGACATCGCCGGCCTCGAAATCTGCGATCAGCCAGCGCGTGTCGAACCGTTCGGCCATGTCGGGCAAGTCTTTCGACACCCAGCCGCCTTCGCTCATATTTCTGTTGAAGGCGCTGATGCGTTCCTCGGGGCTGAGCCCGGCATTGTCCCTGGCGAAGCGCGCTTCCATGTCGGCGCCGATCGTGTGTGAGCCCTGGAGATAGACCAAGCCGCCCATGTCGATGGAAACATCGCCAATCGGAATCCAGGCGGTGACGATGCGGCTGGTGCCGCCGCGCAGATAGACGAGATCGTAATGCGCCGGTGTCGCTACAGTCGTGCCGGGCTGGGTGAAGCGCATGAGCTTGCGCTTGTGCAGGTAGGACAGCCCGCCGACAAACGCATCCATCAGCCGCGATAGCAGCGGCTGCGCGCAAAACCCTTCATAGGCGGTGGAACGAACCAGCGCCATCAGCCGGCGGTCGGCGAGCTGACGGTCGAACGCGCCGGCCGCCGCCAACCCAAGCGCAGGATCGGACCCAGACTTCAGCAGCCCGGTATCGGCCAGATGCGAAAACACCCAGCCGCGAAAATGGATGACGTCGCTGCGCGGCAGCACGCCTTTCAGCCAGACATAGCCTTGCTCGGCAAAGAGTTTGCGGATCGTCTCGATGCCGACCTTGGGGTCGGTCGGCGAGAGATAGCCCAGCCGGTTCGGCGCCGTCGACAATGTCTTGCCATTGGCGATCAAAGTGATCGCAGGAACAGTGTCCCCAAGCTGCGCACCGCTTGCCGATCTTGACATTTCAGTCACCCATGATTTGTCATATCACCTAGCAGTGCCATGTCTACCATCGCCTTCGCCATGGACAGAACGAACGACTGGACTTTTCGCTCATGACAGATCACCAATTCGCGCTCTACAGATCAGCGCCGACAGCCGCCGGCGGCCTGTCGGTGACCGGGATTGGCCGACATCGCGTCACCCAGGCGATCAACGTGCGTAAGTTTCCGGAATTCGCCGTAGTGCTGGTCGAGGACGGTAAAGGCTGGCTCGAAACCAAAGCTTGCGGCGTGCAGATGGTCACAGCGCCCGCCCTGTTCTGGCTATTTCCGGGCAAGACGCACTCCTATGGGCCGGACGCCTCCGGGTGGCTCGAACGCTGGGCGCTCTTTGACGGTGCCCTGACGCGCGATTTCACACGGCTGCGGCTGATCGCCGAGGCCGCCCCTGTCGTCCGGCTGAACGATCTCAGCGAGATGCAGCGTCTGTTTGACAGGCTACACAGCGAGCTTTCGCTCGACACCGTGCTGAGCCAGGCGGAAGCCGCCGCCACGATGCATGGCATCGTCGTGCGGGCCGCCCGCCAAGCGGCGGATCGGATCAACCGCGAACGAGACCCGGGCCTTGCCGCCGATATCCAGCCCATCATCGACGAATTGCGCCGCTGCGCCTGCGATTCCGTCGATCTCGACGCCTTTGCCGCGAAGTTCGGGATGTCGCCGGCAACCATGCGCCGCAGGTTTGCGCTGGCCGCCGGCATGTCGCCCAAGGCCTTTCAATTGCGCATTCGGCTCGACCGCGCCAAGCAGATGCTGGCCGCCTCCGATTCGTCGGTTGAGTCCATCGCGGCCGCCGTCGGCATCCACGACGCCTTCTATTTCTCCCGCCTGTTTCGCGATCGCGAAAACTGCTCGCCGAGCGAGTTCCGATCGCGTCACAACCGCAAGTGAGTGCCGGATTGTCGGGCTTAGCCTCGGAAATCGTTTGACTTTTTTCGGGATGGGTCGGCCGCCGGCAGCGTGAAGCCCTTCACGTCGGCGGAATTCGACTTCGCATAAGTTCTTGAATCATATAAGCTTGTGCTGGGGTACAGGGGCATGATGCCGAAAAGTGTGACGCGGTTTTCGGACAACATCATGCTCCATCACTAGGTGACGAGGAGGGGTTTTGGCACTGGCTGCCGGCAGCACGACACGTCTGTGGACGCTTGTCGCTAAGGAGTTTTGGCGCAAGACGCGCCGGCGCCTGCGGGCAGGGCCAGTCTATCGCTGGCGCTATTCCGGACGCACGCCGGAACGCGTCCTGATTGCACCGCCGGACCTCAGGCTCGCCGACCCGCAGATCGCGCTCGAGATTTATTATGGCCGCTATCCGCTGTCGGGACATCTGGTCGAGACCGGCGGCAAATCGCCGTTCCAGATCGACGTCGCCAATCGCGGCTGGGTGAAGACGCTGCACGGCTTCCGCTGGCTTCGCCACATGCGCGCCGCCGGCACCGAGCTTGCCGCGGCCAATGCCCGCGCGCTGGTTTCCGACTGGATCGCCATGCATGGCAACCAGATTTCCGGCATTGCCTGGGAGCCCGGCACCACGGCCAAGCGGGTCATTGCCTGGCTGCAACATTCCTCGGTTGTCCTACAAGGGGCTGAATTTCCGTTCTACCGCGCCTTCCTGAAATCGCTTGCCGTGCAGATCCGATATCTGCGCTCGATGGCGCGCGAAATGCCGGATGGCAAAGACAGGCTGCGCGCCCGCATTGCGCTGGCCTTTGCCGCTTTGTCGCTGCCGGCGCCGGCCTCGGCGCTGCGCGGCGCCACCCGCCATCTTGCGGAAGAGCTCGACCGCCAGATCCTTCCAGACGGCGGCCATATTTCGCGCAACCCGATGACGGTGCTCGAACTGCTTGCAGATCTTCTGCCGCTGCGCCAGACCTATGCCAACCAGGCCGAAACGCCGCCGTCCGCGCTGATGGGCGCCATCGACCGCATGCTGCCGGCGCTGCGTTTCTTCCGCCATCAGGACGGCAGCCTCGCCCGCTTCAACGGCATGGGCGCGACCATCCACGACCGCATCGCCACCATATTGCGCCATGACGACACCGCCGGCGCGCCGCTGCTGCACGCGCCGCATTCCGGCTATGAACGGCTGTCGATGGGCGGCGTGACGGTCATTGCCGATACCGGCGCATCGCCACCTGTCGACGTGTCCAACGCCGCGCATGCCGGGTGCCTCGCCTTCGAACTCTCCTCCGGCCGTCAGCACTATGTCGTCAATGCCGGCATCGACACCTATGGCGCGGCCGAATTCCGGCCGCTGGCCCGCGCCACGGCGGCGCATTCGACCGCCACCCTTAACGACACGTCGTCGGCGCGGTTTTCCCATTCGCTGCGCGTCAACGACCTGCTCGGCACGCCATTGCTCGGCGGCCCCCAGCAGGTGCCGTGCAAGCGCATCGACCAGAAGGGCACGCAAGGCTTCATTGCCCGCCACGACGGCTATATCCAGCGCTTCGGCTTCCTGCATGAGCGCGAGATGAAACTGTCGAGCGAAGGCAATGTGCTTGCCGGCCGGGATCGCTTTCTGCGCCCCGGCGGCACGGCTATCCGCAACAATGGCCGCGATTTCGTCGTGGTGCGCTTCCACATCCACCCCGACATCAATCTTCTCCAGGACGAGCATGACCGCCTGGTTCTGGCCGCCGACCAGGCCGACACCTGGGTGTTCACCTGCTCAGAGGTGGTGCCGGAGGTCGAGGAATCGATCTATTTCGCCGGCCTTGGCGGCCCACGCCGCAGCCGCCAGATCGTGCTCGCCTTCAAGGCCTCGGAAATTGCCGAGGTCCATTGGCAGTTGACGCGCACCGGCATCGCCGGCTACCCCGACAACACCTGAGCGTCGTTGCCGGCGCCGGCTTGATCGAGCTTCCGGCTTGATTTCCTGACCTCATGTGCTACGGCCCGGCAACGCTCTCCAATCAGCCCTGAAAGGCCGCCAGCCCATGGCCGTCGCCGCCAAGAACATTCCGGCACCCGACCTCGTTCCGGTCCGCCGCGCCCTGCTTTCCGTTTTCGACAAGACCGGCCTGATCGACTTCGCCAAAGGCCTGGCCGCGGCCGGCGTCGAGCTGGTCTCGACCGGCGGTACGGCAAAGGCGATCGCCGAAGCCGGCCTGGCCGTGCGCGACGTTTCCGAGCTGACCGGCTTTCCCGAGATCATGGACGGCCGTGTCAAGACGCTGCATCCGTCGGTGCATGGCGCGCTGCTCGGTGTGCGCGACGACCCCGAGCACGCCAAGGCGATGCATGATCACCACATTGAGCCGATCGATCTTCTCGTCTCCAACCTCTACCCGTTCGAGGAGGTCCGCCGTTCCGGCGCCGACTACGCCGCGATCGTCGAGAACATCGACATTGGCGGCCCGGCGATGATCCGCGCTTCGGCCAAGAACCACGCCTATGTTGCCATCGTCACCGATCCCGGCGACTACGCCTCGGTGCTCAACGCGCTGGAAATGAACATCGGCTCGCTGTCGCTGGACTTCCGCAAGAAGCTGGCGGCCAAGGCCTTTGCCCGCACCGCAAGCTACGATGCGGCTATCTCCGGCTGGTTCGCCGAGACGCTGGAGATCGAGCACCCGACCTGGCGCGCCTTCGGCGGCCGGCTGGAAAGCGTCATGCGCTATGGCGAGAACCCGCACCAGCGCGCCGGCTTCTATGTCGATGGCGACAAGCGTCCGGGCGTCGCAACGGCGCGGCAGTTGCAGGGCAAGCAGCTCTCCTACAACAACATCAACGACACCGACGCCGCCTTCGAGCTGGTCGGCGAGTTCGACCCCAACCGTTGCGCGGCCGTCGCCATCATCAAGCATGCCAATCCGTGCGGCGTCGCCGAGGGCGCTTCGCTGACGGCGGCCTATGCCAGGGCGCTGGCCTGCGATCCGGTCTCCGCCTTTGGCGGCATCGTCGCCATGAACCGCATCCTCGACGCCGAGGCGGCGGAGGAGATCGTGAAAACCTTCACCGAAGTGATCATCGCGCCAAACGCCTCGGAAGACGCCGTCCGCATCGTTGCCGCCAAGAAGAACCTGCGCCTGCTGGTCACCGGCGGCCTGCCCGATCCGCGTTCTGCCGGCACGACGGTGAAATCGGTCGCCGGCGGCATGCTCGTCCAGGGCCGCGACAATGCGGTCGTCGACGATCTCGAACTCAAGGTGGTGACCAAGCGCGCGCCGACGGCAACCGAAATGGCCGACCTCAAATTCGCCTTCCGCATCGCCAAGCACGTCAAGTCGAACGCCATCGTCTACGCCAGGGACGGCGCCACCGTCGGCATCGGCGCCGGCCAGATGAGCCGCGTCGATTCCGCGCGCATCGCCGCCCGCAAGGCGCTCGACGCCACCGAGGCTGCCGGTCTCGCCGAGCCTCTGACCAAAGGCTCGGTCGTTGCCTCCGACGCCTTCTTCCCCTTCGCCGACGGGCTTCTATCGGCCATCGAAGCCGGCGCCACCGCCGTCATCCAGCCCGGCGGCTCGATGCGCGACGAAGACGTCATCGCCGCCGCCGACGCGCATGGCATCGCTATGGTGTTTACCGGCGTGCGGCATTTCCGGCATTAGCACTTTTTTTACCCTCCCCTCGATGGGGAGGGTCGGTGCGCTCGCTTGCGAGCGCACCGGGGTGGGGTGATTGGCGCCGCACCCCCACCCCGCTCCGCTTCGCGGATCGACCCTCCCCACAAGGGGGAGGGTAAGCCTCACTCCACCGGCTGATCCGCCGGATATGGCGTCTTGATCAGGATCGCTATGCCGATGCCGAGGAACAGGATGATCACCGCCATACCAAGCCGCGCGGAGTCGGTGGCCCAGCTGATCGTCGCCAACAGGAACGGCGCCAGGAAGCTCGTTGCCCGTCCCGACAGCGCATAGATGCCGAAATAGCGGCCGGACTCCGCTGCGGTCACGCTGCGCGCCATGTAGGAGCGCGACGACGCCTGCACTGGGCCGAAGGCGAGCCCGATCAGCAGGCCGTAGAGGATATAGGCCTTTTCCGCCGCCGTGCCGAACAGCCCTCCTGAATCGGTGGTCGAGAGCTGTATGAGACCGAGCAGTGTAAAACCTGGCCCGGTAGAGACGATGCCGGCGGTGGCCACCGTCAGCATCACGAGTGAAATCATGACAACCACTTTTGAGCCGAAGGCCGTATCCACGCGGGCAGCAATCCAGCAGCCGAAGATGGCGACGACATTGAGGATGATGCCGAAAATCCCGATCTCGGTGATTGACCAGCCGAACATCGCCGCAGCAAACACGCCGCCCTGCGTCAGCAGCGCGTTGACGCCGTCCTGATAGACCATGCGGGCGACGAGGAAACGGAAGATGCCGCCGCGCTTACGCGCTTCGGCCAGTGTCGACCTCAGTTCCGATAGGCCCTCACGTACCGCCGGCCCGATCGGAATCCCCTTGATGGCGTCCGGCGTGAAGAAGAACATCGGCAGGATGAACAGGAAATACCAGCCTGCCGAGAGCGGTCCCGTGGCGCGCGCATCTTCGCCGAGCTTTGGGTCGAGTCCGAAGATTGGGTTGACGCCGATGATCGTCTTGCCGGTTTCCGGATTGCCGGCCATGAACAGGATGACAAAGATCAGCGCGATCATGCCGCCGAGATAACCGAGGCCCCAGGCAATGTTCGAGATCCTGCCAATCTCGCTCTTCGGCACCAGGCGCGGCATCATCGAATCGTTGAAGACGGTCGAGAACTCCGCCGCCACCGAGGCTAACGAGAACAACGCCACGATCAGGAATGCATTCGAACCGGGCGCAGCCAACCACAACAGGCAAAGACTGGTGATCTTGATCGTCGCGAAAAACGCGATCCACGGCTTGCGCGGTCCGGTCTGGTCGGCGATCGAGCCAAGAATGGGCGACAAAACGGCAATGACTAGGCCGGCGGCGGCGATGCCCCAGGCCCAGATTGCCTGCCCCATGACCGGATCGCTGACCATGCGCGAAGCGAAATACGGACCGAAGATGAAGGTGGTGACGACGGTGAAAAACGGCTGCGCCGCCCAGTCGAAAAACATCCACCCCCAGATGCCGCGCCCGGATGCCCGCTGCACTGTTTCTACCGTCATGATTCCCCCGACATCCGCTCCGCCCGCGTCGGGCGCCATGTCTGCATGTTTCGAATGCTCATGCAAATATCAAGGGTCGCGCCCCTGGCTGTCGCCACCGTCTACCTGCATAGAGACGCGGAGAAAGGCGCGACGCCTTACCTCCCCCTTGTGGGGAGGTCGGACCGCAGGTCCGGGTGGGGGTCGGTGCCACACCCCCACCCCGCTGCTGCGCAGCGACCCTCCCCACAAGGGGGAGGGTAAGAGCACTCACATTCCCGTCAGGTCGCTCATCAACCCAGACGCCACCGACAGCCGCGAAACTGTGATGTCGCCGCCTTCGGTCAGCGCCTGCAGCCGCTCGCGGATGCGGGCAACCCGCTCGCCACCGGCTTCCAGCCAGGCCGCCACAGGATCCGCCGTCCCGGCATGGCCGGTGAGAGCCGCCACCGCGATGCCACGGCGGGCCGCGCCGATCGTGTCGGTGGCGCGCGACAGCGCCAGCTGGTCGTAATAGTCCGACGGCGTGATCGACCGCGCCGCCTCTTCGACGCGCGGAATGCGGAAGGCATCGCTGACGGCGAAGAACGCCTTGGCCGCGGCGATGATGTCGGCATTGGCCATGCGTGCCGTCAGTGCGATATCGGGGATCAGTTCGGCCAGATCGGCCAACGCCAGCTTTTCGGCGAGCTTTTCCGGCGCGCCGGCCTTGAACAGGCCGTGCCGCCGTTCCTCGACCCGCTCGCGCGAGAAGGCCGGCAGCAGCGAGACAAGCTTCGGCTCCAGCGCCTTGCGCGCCTCCTGCAGTTCGGCGATCCGCTGGCCGAGCACTGCGGTGCCGGCATCGTTCTTCAGGTACCAGCCGCTGGTCACGAAAATAAGCCGGCTGACGGACTGATAGAGGTCGAGCTGCGCCTGGCCATCGATCTGGCTGTCCAGCGCGTCGATCTCGCGGTAGAGCGCCGGCAGTCCAAAGCCGTCGCGCACCACGGCGAAGGTGCGCACCACATCGGCGGCGCTGCGCCCCGTGGCTTCCTGCAGCCGGTTGACGAAGGACGGGCCGCCGCGATTGACGAGATCGTTGGCGACGACGCGGGCGATGATTTCGCGGCGCAGCCGGTGGCCATGGATTTCGGCGGCGTATTTCTTCGCCATCCGATCCGGGAAATAGCCCATCAGGTCGCGGTCGAAATGCGCATCGTCCGGCACGTCGCTGGCGACGATGTCGGAAAACAGCACGATCTTGGCATAGGCGAGCAACACGCCGAGCTCGGCCCGGGTCAGCGGCTCGCCGCGCGCCTCGCGCTCGGCAAGGGCGGCCGGCGACGGCAGCGTTTCGACGGCGCGGTCGAGCAGACCGCGCGCCTCCAGCGCGGTCATGAAGCGACTTTGGTGCGCGATGTCGGCAAGCCCGCGCTTGCGCGCGATGGAAAGCGCCAGCGTCTGCTCGTAATTGTTGGACAGAACCAGCCCGCTGACCTCGTCGGTCATCTCGGACAGAAGTTTGTTGCGCGCCGGCCGGGTCAGCGATCCCTTGCGCATGGCCGACGCCAGCGCGATCTTGATGTTGACCTCCACGTCGGAGCAGTTCACGCCGCCCGAATTGTCGATGGCGTCGGAATTGCAGCGGCCGCCATTCATGCCGAACTCGATGCGGGCACGCTGGGTGACGCCGAGATTGGCGCCCTCGCCGATCACCTTCGCCCGGACATCGAGCGCGGTGATGCGGATGGCGTCATTAGCGCGGTCGCCGACATCGGCGTTGGTTTCGCCGGAGGCCCGCAAGTAAGTGCCGATGCCGCCGAACCACAGCAGGTCGACATTCGCCTTGAGGATGGCGGTCATGATCTCGACCGGGGTCGCGGTGGTCTTGGTGAGGCCGATCGCGGCGGCTGCCGCCGCGGGTAGCGTGATCGACTTCTGGCTGCGCGAGACGATGACGCCGCCTTCCGACAGTTTGGTCTTGTCGTAGTCCTGCCAGGATGAGCGCGGCAGCGCGAACATGCGCTCGCGCTCGGCCATCGAGGCCACCCTGTCCGGATCGGGATCGATGAAGATGTCGCGATGGTCGAAGGCGGCGATCAGCCTGGTCTGCGGCGACAACAGCATGCCGTTGCCGAACACGTCGCCCGACATGTCGCCGACGCCGACGACGGTGAAGGGCGAGGTCTGGATGTCGCGGTTCATCTCGCGGAAATGCCGCTTCACCGCTTCCCAGGCGCCCTTGGCGGTGATGCCCATCTTCTTGTGGTCGTAGCCGGCCGAGCCGCCACTGGCGAAGGCATCGTCGAGCCAGAAACCGTGCTTCTCGGAAATGGCGTTGGCGGTGTCGGAGAAGGTCGCCGTGCCCTTGTCGGCGGCGACGACGAAATAGGGATCGTCCGGATCGCGCCTGACAACGCCGGCCGGGGGTATGACGCCGTCCAGGCCGATATTGTCGGTGATCGACAACAGGCTGGAGACGAAGTTCTTGTAGGCCGAAGTGCCAGCCTCGAAGATGGCGTCGCGGCTGCCGCCTGCGGGCAGGCGCTTGGGGAAGAAGCCGCCCTTGGCACCGACCGGCACGATGACCGCGTTCTTGACCTGCTGCGCCTTGACCAGGCCGAGCACCTCGGTGCGGTAGTCCTGGGCGCGATCCGACCAGCGCAGGCCGCCACGCGCCACCGGGCCGAAGCGCAGATGCACGCCCTCGACCTCGGAACCGTAGACGAAGATCTCGCGCCACGGCCGCGGCGCCGGCAGGCCTTCGACGGAATGCGAGTCCAACTTGATCGCCAGCGACTGGCCCCTGGCCTTCGTTTCGGCAACGAAATGGTTGGTGCGCAGCGATGATTGGATCAAATTGAGATAGCGGCGGATGATGGTGTCGTCATCGATGTTGGGCACCTCTTCCAAGGCGTCCTTGATCTTGGCCTTGAGGTGCTTGGCGGCGACGACGCCTTCTGTCGCGGCCGTCGGGCCGAGGCGGGCCACAAACAGCGCATGCAGGCCGCGCGCGATGTCGGGATAGCGGTTGAGCGCGGCGGCGATGAAATCCTGGCTTTGCGGAATGCCGGCCTGCTGCAGGTAGCGGCCATAGGCGCGCAGTATGGTGACTTCGCCCGACCATAGGCCGGCGGTCTGGGCAAGACCGTTATAGCTGTCATTGTCGATATCGCCGCGCCAGACCGACAGGAACGCGTCCTCGAACAGCGCGCCGCCATCGGTGAGGTCGATCGGCTTGCCGTAGCTGTTCTCCAGTTCCATGTCGTGGACGAAGACCGTATCGCCGCCATCCTCGCCGACTTCGAACGTGCGCTCGCTGATGACGCGGAAACCGATGTTTTCCAGCACCGGCACCCGCCGCGACAGCGCCACCGGGCTGCCGTGGTGATAGATCTTCAGCGCCGCCTGATGCGGCTCCTGCTCGGCGTGGCGATAATAGTCGATGGCGATCGGGTTGGCGGCGCTGATTTTGGCGATGCGCCCGGCATCGGTCAGAGCAACGCTTGCGCTGAAGGAGTCGCGATAGCTCTCCGGGAACCGTGCAGCGATCGCCTTCAGCGACGGATCGCTGCCGCCGGCTTCCGCCGCATCGGCCAGTGCGTCGTCCCAGGTCCGCACGATGTCGCGGATCACCGCCTCGATGGCCGCCTGCTCGACCTTCGGCGTCTTGCCGCCGGAACGGCCGATGATGAAGTGGACGCGCGTCAGCCCGCCTTCCGGGAAGGCCGGATAGTAAGCCGACAAACGGCCTTCGAATACAGTCTTGAGATAGGTGCCGATCTTCTCGCGCACGACGCTGTCATAGCGGTCGCGCGGCACGAAGACGAGGATGGAGACGAAGCGGTCGAACTGGTCGACGCGCACCAGCGCCCGCACCCGCGGCCGTTCGATCAGGCCGAGAATGGCGGCGGCGTGCTTCTTCAGGATCGGCACCGGCACCTGGAACAGTTCGTCGCGCGGATAGCTCTCCAGAACGTTGATGAGCGCCTTGCCGGAGTGGTCGTGCCGGTCGAAGCCGGACTTGGCGATGATGGTCTCAGCCTTCGACCTCAGATACGGGATTTTCATCACCGAGCGCGTGTAGGCGGTCGAGGTGAACAGGCCGACTATGCGCAGCTCGCCCGACAGCGCGCCCTTGGCGGTGTAGGTTTTGACGCCGATATAGTCGAGATAGATGCGGCGGTGCACCAGCGACTTGGCGTTGGCCTTGGTGACGATCAGCGGTTCCGGCCCGTGCAGGAAGGCGCGAATTTCCGGCGTCGTCGTCACCGCTTCGGTGCCGCGCCTAAGCACCAGGACATCGGGGTCGGAGAGGATGCCGAGGCCGGGCTTGTCGGCGCGCTCCAGATTGCCGCTCTCCGCGCCGCCGGTGTATTTGAACTCGCGCATGCCGAGGAAGGTGAAATTGTCGTCGCGCAGCCATTCCAGGAAGGCGATCGCCTCGGCGACGTTTTTCTTGTCAAGCGGCACGGCGGAATAGCGAAACTCAGAGATCGCCTGGTCGAGGCGGGCGAGCATCGGCTTCCAGTCGCTGACCGCGGCGCGGACCTGGTTGAGCATCTTGCGCAAGCGATCGGCCAGCGCGTTCGCCTGCTCCGCCGTCAGGCGCGGAATGTGGACATGGACGACGCTCAGCCGGTCGTGGGTGCTGTCGTCCTTGATGACGCTGCCGTCGCCGAGGATCTCGTCGACACCGGCCTTGCCATGGCGCACGGCGATGACCGGATGGGTGACCAAAGTCGGCTCGCCGGCGGTCTCGGTGATCTCGCCAAGGATCGAATCGAACAGGAACGGCATGTTGTCGTTGACGACGGTGATGATCGTCATCGGGCGGCCCTCGCGGGAGACACCCGACTCCGCATCGACGGCGACGACGCTCTCGCCCTTCTTGTGGACAGCGACTGCCCGTCCGGCCAGATCGGCGGCGCGCTGAAGGTCGGCGGCGTCATAGGCGGCAATGTCTTCCGCCGGCGCGCGCGCCAGCAGATAATCGGCGAGACCGGCCGACTTCTCGTCGGATTTCGCCGCCGCAGTGGCTTTTTTCTTCGACTTAGCTGCGGATTTCACGCTCGCCATGATGTCCTCCCGTCACATGCTTTTACGACTATGGTAGCAGATGACCGCCGTTTGGCGACAAAGGTTTGACGGCTCGCTAACAATTATCGGAATTCGGCGGTCAGGCGGCAGCGAACGAGGAGGAAGACCCCATGTCCGGCAAAATCAGTGCACTTGACCTCGGTATCGCGGAGCTGAGCCCGGCGACAAAAGCCTATTTCGCCAAATGCGAGGAAAAGCTCGGCCTGGTCCCCAACGTGCTTCTTGCTTACGCCTTCGACGAGAAGAAACTGCGCGCCTTCACCGACACCTACAATGATTTGATGCTCGGCGAATCCGGCCTGTCGAAGCTGGAGCGCGAGATGATCGCGGTCGTCGTCTCCTCGATCAACCATTGCTATTACTGCCTGACCGCGCATGGCGCGGCGGTGCGCCAGCTCTCCGGCGACCCGGCATTCGGTGAGATGATGGTGATGAATTTTCGCGCCGCCAATCTGTCACCGAAGCAGACGGCGATGCTCGAATTCGCCATCAAGCTGACCGAGGAACCGGCAAAGATCGTCGAAGCGGACCGGGCAGCGCTTCGCAACGCCGGCTTCAGCAACCGCGACATCTGGGACATCGCCTCGACGGCCGCTTTCTTCAACATGTCCAACCGCGTGGCGGCGGCGATCGACATGCGGCCAAACGACGAATACCACGCCATGGCAAGGTGAGGCGCGGCCGCCGCCTTATATCAGCTATCCCTCATTCTCGTTGCTTGTTTGCCCGTTTGGTCCGATGATCGGCAGGCGGCATGACCGCGTGCCGGTTCAAGCCGCTCACCAAGGGAGGAGAACATGGCGAAATTTCTCTACGTCTATCATGGCTCCGGCAAGATGCCGACCGACGAGGCCGAGCGGAAAGCCTCGATGGATGCCTGGACCGGCTGGTACGGCAAGCTTGGCTCGGACGTCGTCGACGGCGGCAATCCGGTCGGCAAGTCGAAGATGGTGCTGCCCGGCGGCAAGGTCGAGAACAATGGTGGCAGCAGTCCGACCGCCGGTTACACGATCGTCGAAGCGAAGGACATCGACGATGCCGTCGCCAAGGCGAAGGATTGCCCGATCCTGATGGACCCGGCGTTCAGTGTCGAGATCGCGCCGATCATCGAAATGATGTGACGCGATCTACCGAAGGTCATCGAAGCAAAAAACGATCCCGCCTTTCGCTGATGCGATCCTTCGGTTTGGGGTCATGCCCTATGACCGCGTCGCGATAGCCGCCGCGGCGCCGGCCATCGTCGTGGCGCTGAGGCGGTTGGCGATCTTCATGGCGCGCTTGCTTTTGAGCAGCTTGCGCGCCTGCGACGCCACGACCACCCACCCAAGATTGACGGCGATCAGAACCACCGCCATCGTCGCCGTTAGCTCGACCCAGCCGACAATGCTGACCGAAGCGAGGTCGATGATGGTCGGCAGCAGCGCCAGATAGAACATCATGATCTTGGGGTTGCCGAGCGTTACCGCCATGCCGGCAAAGAACAGCTTTGTCGCCGAATCTTCGCGTGGCATCTCGCCTTCTTTCGCGTCGACGGGTGCGGCCCACATCTTCCAGGCGAGGTAAGGCGAGATACGCGACACCCACCCATTTCACGACGACGAAGGCAAAGTGAAAGGTCTGCGCCACGACAGCCAGCCCGAACACCGCCAGCGACAGCCAGATGCCCTCGCCGATCCACATGGCGAGCAGGAACGGGAACACGTCGCGAAACCCTTTCGAGATGACGCGCGCAACCAGTGCGGCGATCGACGGGCCGGGCGAACCGGCGGCGACGAACAAAGCGGCGGCGAAGATCAGAAGCGAGGTGAGGTGCATGGCGGAGCCTTCGAGCGTTGGAGTACGAAGGATAGCCGATCAGCCGCAATTTGGAACCCTGCGAGCTGATGGGACAGAGCTTGCGAGATATTTGGGCGCTCGCGCCTTGCCCGCACCGGTGGTTTGAGAAAGGATCGCGGCCATGAAATCAATCGTCATCCACGCGGCAAAAGACCTGCGCATCGAGGAGACCGACCCGGGCGTGCTGGGCGCCGGACAGGTCGAAATATCGGTCGAAGCCGGCGGTATCTGCGGCTCGGACCTGCACTATTACAATCATGGCGGCTTCGGCGTTGTTCGCCTGCGCGAGCCGATGATCCTGGGCCATGAGGTCGCCGGCACGGTGAAGGCGCTTGGCACGGGCGTATCGACCCTCGCCGTCGGCGACCGCGTCGCGATTTCGCCCAGCCGGCCCTGCAATGCCTGCCGCTACTGCCTGCAAGGCATGCAGAACCAGTGCCTCAACATGCGCTTCTACGGCAGCGCCATGCCGATGCCGCACATCCAGGGCGCCTTCCGCCAGCGCCTGGTCGCTGAGGCCTGGCAGTGCCACAAAATCGCCGAGCATGTCTCCATCAACGAAGCCGCCTTCGCCGAGCCCTTCGCGGTGACGCTGCACGCCGTGAACCGCGCCGGCTCGCTGCTCGGCAAGCGGGTTCTGGTCACCGGCAGCGGGCCGATCGGCGCGCTGTGCATCCTCGCCGCACGCGTCCACGGCGCGCGCGAAATCGTCGCCACCGATGTCATGGATGCCGTGCTGGCCAAGGCCCGGGAGATCGGCGCCGACCGCACCATCAATGTCGCCACCGACAGCGCCAGCCTCGCCGCCTACAACGTCGAAAAGGGCAGTTTCGACGTGATGTTCGAATGCTCCGGCAACGAACGCGCGGTGCGGGCGGGGCTCGACGTGTTGAAGCCGCGCGGCGTGCTGGTCCAGCTCGGCCTTGGCGGCGATATGTCGCTGCCGCAGAATCTCATCGTCGCCAAGGAAATCGAGATGCGCGGCTCCTTCCGCTTTCATGACGAGTTCGCGCTGGCCGTCGACCTGATCAACAACCGTCGCGTCGACGTCAAGCCACTGCTGACCGGCATCTATCCGATGGACGAGGCGGTAGCGGCGTTCGAGATTGCCGGCGACCGCACCCAGTCGATGAAGGTGCAGATCGCATTCAGCTGAGCATAGCGGAACCGCGTGAGAGCTTGCGTGCATGCCACTTCGTGGCTAGACAAGCCGTCCCGACATCCATTTCGAGCTCCATTTTGCCTCAGTAACCGCCGGTCTCGCCAACTCCCCTGATCACACTTGGCAGGGCGCCGCATTCGCGGAGCCTGCTTCATTTCACGTGTTCTCAGGCGGCGGTTCGAGACCGGTTTGGCACTGCTGAACCGCTGTCGCGCGTTTGTCGCCCGTGACACCTGATTTCCAGACAACCGCAGCCTCTCGCCACGCCGTGCCCGCATGGGCATCTCGACACTGCCGGCCTGAAGAACTTCCCGACGGGAAGGGCTTATCGGCATGTCTCTGCGCATTCACTGGGCGATCGCGCCCGAAATCGCACCTCGACCCCTGATCAACTGCAATCGCTGCGGCACAGTGAAGGCCTATCGCTGCAGCGACAAATTCCGCGTCAACGCCAATGGCAAGCGCATCGATGTCTGGCTGATCTACCGCTGCGTCGACTGCGACAATTCGTGGAATTTCGGCATTTTCGAACGCTGCAATCGCAGAGACATCGAGCCGACGCTGCTCGCGGCCCTTGAAAGCAATGACCCGGCGCTGGCGCGTCGCCATAGCTTCGACGTCGTCGCATTGCGCAACCGGGTGGCCCGCGTTGAGGAATTTTCCGACGTCGTCGTTCACAAACAGAGGCTCTGCGACAACAGCGACCGCGCGACCGCGCTGGAACTCAGGATTGGGCTCGAATTGCCGACATCGCTGCGGCTCGACCGGCTGCTCGCCGGCGAACTCGGCATCTCACGCTCGCGGCTTCAGGCGCTGGAGGAGAAGCGGCGGCTGGTGGTTGATCCGGACGGAGCCAAAGCCTTGCGCAAGCCGGCCCGTGAGGGAACGACGATCCGCATCGATCTCACCGGCGAGCCCGACAGGGATGCCATCATTTTCGCAGCCGGCGGGTGAAACAAAAGGGGGCGAAGCACCCGGTGCTTCGCCCCTTCGATATCTCTGGAAAATCAGATGATTACGCCGCGCCGACCACTTTCGCCGACTTCTCGAAGCGCTTGCGCTCGTTCGGGTCGAGATAGAGCTTGCGCAGACGGATGGTCTTCGGTGTCACCTCGACCAGCTCGTCGTCCTGGATCCAGGCCAACGCACGTTCCAGCGTCATGCGGATCGGCGGCGTCAGCTTGACCGCCTCATCCTTGCCGGCGGCGCGGATGTTGGTCAGCTTCTTGCCCTTCAGCACGTTCACTTCGAGGTCGTTGTCACGGCTATGGATGCCGATGATCATGCCCTGATAGACCTTGACGCCGGGATCGATGACCATCGGGCCACGATCTTCCAGGTTCCACATGGCGTAGGCCACTGCTTCGCCCTGTTCGTTGGAGATCAGCACACCGTTGGTGCGGCCGGGCAGTTCGCCCTTGTAGGGCTGATAGGCATGGAACAGCCGGTTCATCACGGCGGTGCCGCGCGTGTCGGTCAGCAGTTCCGACTGGTAACCGATCAGGCCGCGTGTCGGCGCGTGGAAGACGATGCGCTGGCGGTTGCCGCCGGACGGGCGCAGTTCGACCATCTCGGCCTTACGCTCCGACATCTTCTGCACAACGATGCCGGCATGCTCCTCGTCGACGTCGATGACGACTTCCTCGACCGGCTCCAGCAATTCGCCATTTTCGCCATTCTGCATGACGACGCGGGGACGCGACACGGCAATTTCAAAGCCTTCGCGGCGCATCGTCTCGATCAGCACGGCCAGCTGCAATTCGCCGCGGCCGGAAACGAAGAACGAATCCTTGTCGGGCGATTCCTCGATCTTGAGCGCGACATTGCCTTCGGCTTCGCGCAGCAGGCGGTCGCGGATGACGCGGCTGGTCACCTTGTCGCCTTCGGTGCCGGCGAGCGGCGAGTCATTGACCAGGAAGGACATGGTGACGGTCGGCGGATCGATCGGTTGCGCATGCAACGCCTCGGTCACCGCCAGGTCGCAGAAGGTGTCGGCGACGGTGCCTTTCGACAGGCCAGCAATGGCGACGATGTCACCCGCCTGCGCCTCGTCGATCGGCTGGCGCTCGAGGCCGCGGAAGGCGAGGATCTTGGAAATACGGCCGGTTTCGATCTGGGTGCCGTCGTGGTGCAGCACCTTGACCGCCTGGTTGGACTTCAGCGTACCGCTCTCGATGCGGCCGGTGATGATGCGGCCAAGGAAGGGGTTGGCTTCCAGAATGGTGCCGATCATGCGGAACGGGCCGGGATGAACGGTCGGCTCCGGCACATGCTTGATGACGAGGTCGAACAGCGGCGCAAGCTGCTGATCCTTCGGACCTTCGGGGTTTTCCGAAACCCAGCCATCGCGGCCCGAACCGTAGAGGATCGGGAAGTCGAGCTGCTCGTCAGTGGCGTCGAGGGCGGCAAACAGGTCGAACACCTCGTTGACCACTTCGACATGGCGGGCATCCGGACGGTCGATCTTGTTTATGACGACGATCGGCTTCAGGCCGACCTTGAGCGCCTTGCCGACGACGAACTTGGTCTGCGGCATCGGGCCTTCGGCGGCGTCGACCAGCACGATGGCCGAATCCACCATCGACAGGATGCGTTCGACTTCACCGCCGAAATCGGCGTGGCCGGGGGTGTCGACGATGTTGATGCGGGTGTCCTTCCAGTCGACCGAGGTCGCCTTGGCCAGGATGGTGATGCCGCGTTCCTTTTCGAGGTCGTTGGAATCCATGGCACGCTCGGCGACGCGCTGATTGTCGCGGAAGGAGCCGGATTGCCGCAGCAATTGGTCAACGAGGGTGGTTTTTCCATGGTCGACGTGCGCGATGATCGCGATATTACGAATTTTCATGTTGTGGTCTCGGGAGCGTTGCAGGCAGCAGGCCAAAAGGCGCCGCCTCTTTCGGTTGCGCGGCTCATACAGGGTTTTTCGCAATTGCGAAAGAGGAGGCGCATCACCAAATACTCATCAAATCTTAAGCATCTCGGTGTGAGATGGTTTTGTTAACCAAGGCGGGAACCTTTCGGGGCCCGGGCAGTTCGAAACTCATGACCGACAAACTCAACCGATTTTGGCCACTCATCGCTTCGGTCGCATTCGCTGCCCTGCTGGCGGCCAATGCCGCCCAGTCGGCCGCGACGCTGAAGGAAGCCAATCCCGCCTCGTCGTCCGACCAGACGGCCGAGCAGATGTTTGCCGACGCCCCTGATGGTGTCGACCCCGTGGTCACCGGCCCGGTCAGCGCCTCTTTCAAGCAGAGGCAGCAGGTTGCCGGCTGCGACAGTGCGGTTTGGCCGAAGATTCCTGCGGTTTGCTACCCGGACTGAGGGGCGCTCTACTCCAAGCGCAGCGATCCTTCACGCCCCCCTCTGCCCTACCGGGCATCTCCCCCACGAGTGGGGAGATCGGCTATCGCCGCCGTTTTCGCCAATCACCAGGGTTGCAGATATTAGCGATACCCCAAAACTGCCAATCTCCCCCCGTGTGGGGGAGATGTCCGGCAGGACAGAGGGGGGCGCTGTCCCGCCGGCCTGTCCAATCTACGCCGACCGCACCGGATCCAGCGTCACCTTGTAAAGCTCATTATCGTCGCGATCCATCAGCCGCACCGTCAGCTGCTCGCTGGCGCCTGAAATATCCACCAGTCCGAAGAACTGCAGCCCGGCCGATGGCGGCAGGTTCTGACCCTGTTCGGCGGTCGGCGCCTTGATGAATTTCAGCTCTGGTCCAAAAGTCATGTCGAAATCGTTCGGGCCGAACGTGCCGGCGTGGATCGGCCCGGAGACGAATTCCCAGAACGGATTGAAATCCTGAAACTGCGCCTTGTCGGGGTTGTAGTAGTGCGCCGCCGTGTAGTGCACGTCGGCCGTCAGCCACACCGTGTTGGTGATGCCGGCGTTCTTGATATAGCGCAACAGGTCGGCGATCTCGAGTTCGCGGCCCTTGGGCAGACCGTTGTCGCCATTGCTGACGGCTTCCGCGCCGACCTTCTTGGTGCCGTCGTCCCAGACGACGAGGCCGAGCGGCATGTCGGCGGCGATGATCTTCCAGGTCGCCTTGGAATTGGCCAGCTCGCGCTTCAGCCATTTCGTCTGCTGTTCGCCGAGCATGCGGGACTCCGGCGTCATCGTGTCCTGCATATCCGGGCCGTTGGGGCCGCGATAGGAACGCATGTCGAGGAAGAACACGTCGAGCAGCGGGCCGTGGGCGATCTTGCGATAAACGCGGCCGGGTTCCGACGGCTCGTAGCGGATCGTCGTCATCTCATGGAAAGCGCGCGCCGCACGCGCCGCCAGCACATGGATGGATTTTTCGGTGTAGCGGCTGTCGGCGCTCAGATTCTTCGAATCCGACCAATTGTTCAGCACTTCGTGGTCGTCCCACTGGTAGAAGGTCGGGCAGATGGCGCTGAGGGCGAGAACGTGTCTGTCCATCATGTTGTACTTCCACTGGTCGCGATACTCGTCCAGTGTCTCGGCCACCTTGCGCTTGCCGTCGATGAGGACGACGTTTTTCCACTTGCCGCCGCCGGGCAGGTCGACCTCATCCTTCATGGCGCCATCGGCGTAGATCGTGTCGCCGGAATGCAGGAAGAAGTCGGGCGTGTGCTTGGCGATGGTGGCGTAGGTTTTCATGCCGGTCTCGTCGATGCCCCAGCCCTGGCCGGCGGTGTCGCCCGACCAGGCGAATTTGATGTCGCGCTTCGAGGCCGGTGCTGTGCGGAAGCGGCCGACGATCGGCTCGGAAACGACGTTGATGTCGGCGAGATCGGCGGCCGTCATGCGGTAGAAGATGTCCTGGTCGGAGGCGAGATCGGTGAGCAGGCGCTTGACCGTAAAGTCGCTGGCCGGCGAGGTATCGAGCGGCGCCAGCCGGGTGGCGTTGGCGAAATTCTCCGTCGACGACACTTCGAACATGACGCGCGAGGGACGATCGGTGCGCGTCCACACCATGCCGCTCGAGGCGTCGACGTCGCCGGACTGGACGCCATGGGTGAAGGCCGGGCGCTGGCTGGCGCGCGAATAATAGGGCAAAGCGAGCCCCGATGCGCCGAGCAGCCCGGCCGCACTCGCTGATGTGACAAAAGCGCGGCGGGTCAACGAAAGCTTGTTCATGGCTGTCTCCTGATGGCTTGAACGTCCGCCACCAAGCTCCAGCCTCAATGTTTCAGCCGCATCTCGGGAAGATGAAGTTTTGATAACAGTGAACAGGCGAGCTGCTGATCTCCCCCCTCGTGGGGGAGATGGCCGGCAGGCCAGAGGGGGGCGCGAAGGATCGCCAGCCTCTCAGATGTTGCCGGCCGAGCGCTGGCTCAACGATTCGATTGAACGGAAATCACGAAGATTGAACTGACAAGCCGGCGGGACAGCGCCCCCCTCTGCCCTGCCGGGCATCTCCCCCTCAAGGGGGGAGATCAGCAGCCCTTAAGCCACCTGCGGCTCCGGATCGAAAGCCGGCTTGCTCGTGTTGATCAGCAGTGACAGGCAGGCAGCCACAATCGCCGTCATGCCGGCAATCAGGAAGGCCAGTTCGTAATTGCCCTGCAGCTCGCGCATGGTACCGCCGAAGGCGGCCGCGGTGGCGGCGCCGACCTGGTGACCGGCGACGATCCAGCCGAACACGATCGGGCCGCTGCGGTCGCCGAAGGCTTCGTTGGCGAGCCTGAGCGTCGGCGGCACAGTGGCGATCCAGTCAAGGCCGTAGAGCACGGCGAAGATGATCAGGCTGGTCGCCGAGAAGCCTGAATAGGGCAGGTAGATCAGCGACAGGCCGCGAATGCCGTAATAGACGCCGAGCAGCTTGCGCGGGTCGAAACGGTCGGTGAGCCAGCCCGACAGCGTCGTGCCGATCAGGTCGAAAATGCCCATCAGCGACAGCAGGCCGGCGGCCTGCACCTCGCCGATGCCCATGTCGCCGCAAAAGGAGATCAGATGCGTGCCGACCAGCCCGTTGGTGGTGAAGCCGCAGATGAAGAAGGTGGCGAACAGATACCAGAAGACGCGGGTGCCGGCGGCGCGGCGCAGCGTGTTCAGCGTATGCACCAGGAAATTGCCCTGTGATGCCGGTGACACCGGCGGCACGTCATTGGCGTCGGCGCCATAACGCACCATGCCGATCGAAGCCGGACGCTCCGGCACCAGCAGCCAGACCAGCGGCAACAGACAGGCGGTGGCGATGGCGACGGCGATGGCGACCGGCTGCCAGCCGCCGGACTGGGCGAGCGAGGCGAGCAGCGGCAGGAACACCAGCAGGCCGGTGGCGCTGGAGGCCGACATCAGTCCCATGACAAGACCGCGATTGGTCTTGAACCAGCGATTGACGATGGTGGCGCCGAGCACGGTGGCAACCGCGCCGGAGCCGATGCCGGAAAACACGCCCCAGGTGAGGAACAGGTGCCAGGGCTCGGTCATCAGCAGGCTGAGCGCGGTCGAGCCCGACATGATCACCAGCGAGGCAAGCAGCGTGCGGCGCAGACCGATACGCTCCATCAGTGCGGCGGCGAATGGGCCGGTCAGACCATAGAGGAAGATGCCGATGGCAGCGGCAATCGAAACGGTATCGCGCCCCCAGCCGAAGCTTTTATCCAGCGGCAGCATCATCACGGAGGGAGCCGAACGCAGACCCGCTGCGATCAGCAGGCAGAGGAAGATGACGCCGACCACGACGAAAGCGTAGCGCTGGCCAAAGGGACGGGATTGAGCTATCATGTTACTGACCGGTACGTTGCAGGGTGAGGAGATGTATACGTACCGATCGGTAACACGTCAATCGAGTCATACCATGCCAACGGACAAAAATATTGAACTGATCATCAGCGACAGTCATGCAGCGTCGCCACCCAAGGCTGCCAAGAAGATCCTCGACGTGGCGTATGACCTGTTCTACCGGCGCGGCATCAGGGCGATCGGCGTCGACGAGATCGTCAAGCGCGCCGGCGTCACCAAGCCCAGCCTCTACCGCAGCTTTCCCTCCAAGGACGAACTCGCCGCCTCCTATCTCCGGCAATATGACCGCGAATATTGGGAGCGTTTCGACGAAGCCGTGGCCGCCCATCCCGGCGACCCGCGCGCGCAGCTCAAGGCTTTCCTGACCCGCATCGGCAAGCGCACGCAGACGCCGGACTATCGGGGCTGCGGCATGACCAACGCGGCGGTGGAATATCCCGAGCACAGCCATCCGGCGCGCGTCGTCAGCGAAGCCAACAAGCAGGAGCTGCGCCACCGCCTGCGCGCCATGGCCGCAGCGATGGGTGCGCAAGACCCCGACACGCTGGGCGACGGCCTGCTGCTTCTGATCGAAGGCGCCTATATCAGCGGCCAGCTGTTCGGCCTCGGCGGACCTGCGGCATCGGTCGCCCGCAACGCCGACCTGCTGATTGAAGCGAGTTTGAAGAAATAGACCTCTTGCGATCCATTCCAACGACAAGCAGTATCGATGTCATATCAATCCAGAATTGCTGGCGGTGATTTGAATCTTGCTTGGACGCTCTTGGACGACCTCCAAAAAATGTTCCTGATCCACTACATCCGGCAGGGCAACCAGGGGTTCATGAGCGAGCAGGAAAGAAGGGACATCGCCACGATCCTCGACCTGAACGAATACACGGTGAAGGAAGCCGTTCTGCGAAGGTTGCTTTTCCTGTTTTTGATCGCATCGGCTGCGATGTATTTAGCCGCTAAGGCACACGGCATTACCCAACCGGCGCGCATTCTGACCGCGTCGATAAGCGCAGTCGCTTTGGTATTCTTATATCTCGATGTTTTTGTCCCCGTCGTCCTGCTTGTCGCCTGCGCGTCACTGCTCGCAATCTGCTGGATGGACTACCAGGCGTTCCTTGCTGCCACCTGCTTTTCCGCATTGTACGCCGTGTATTTTTTTGCGAGGCTTCGGGCCAGATAGGAAACGGCTCGAAGGGGATCGTCTGCATGCGCATCCTGCTTGTCCCCTTTGCCCTCGCCGCCCTCTGCCAGGTCGCCCATGCCGACGGCATATCCAGCGCCTACACCGATCTCGACTCGCAAAAAAACTGCGTCACCTATGCGCAGGCCGAGGAAGGCGACGGCGACTGGGCCGAACTCGCCTGTTCCGGCTATCGCGGCTATCCTGTGCTGATCGCCTATGACGATGCACGTGAATCGCTGTTTTACGGGTTTCCGCCTGGCGGCGACATGACGACGGTCTGGGAGAGCTTTTCCGGCTTCAATTCGTCCGGCGCCAAGGTCGAGTGGCGCATCGAAAGCAAGGGCGACGTTGCCGTTCCCTTCGCTGTCATCCACCGCCGCTCGATCAGCAATCCCGAGGACGAGAACAAGCCGACCGAAGTGCTGCTCGTCGCCAAGGTCGCCCAGATGGATGCCCGCGATGGCTGCACCATCGGCCTTGTGCTCGCCACCGGCAACCCGCAAGCCAACGACCAGGCGCGCAAGCTGGCCGACGAAAAGGCGAAGGCCTTCGCCTGCGGCAAGGACAAACACACCGTTATCGGTAGCGTGCCGGCTTTTGGTAGGGTGGACAACTAGGCACGTTGGCGCGAGGCACCCCCCTCTGCCCTGCCGGGCATCTCCCCCTCAAGGGGGGAGATTGGCAGCTTCGCTGGCGGCGCTTTTTCTTTCGGCTCTGAAAATTAACGAAAGCCGTGGCGACACCCGATCTCCCCCCTTGAGGGCAGGGCTATCGCATATGAATAAAGAGCTCATAGAAGAAATCTTTGCTCCAGTTTGCCCGTCGCATTTTGCTGGCGATAGGTTTGTCGAGTGGATGAGCCGTCAAGATGTTTTGCGCGAGCCTGCGGATGACG